>JAPPHZ010000032.1 GCA_028820935.1 bacterium
GACTCCACGAAACTGGGTATCCATCAGAGCCTCCGAAAAACCCGGAACGGTTCACTCGCACGGTTCGCCGACCTATACGACACCGGCCAAATCCCCGAATACCACGACGTGGTGGACAAGATCATCGCCTGGGGCCAAGAAATCTTGGCCTACCACCCCAGCCGACGAGCGACCAACGGACCACTCGAGGGCATCAACAACCTCCTCCAGGTGCTACGACGCGTCGCTCACGGGTTCACCATGCGTGTTTAGATGCGGGTGGTAGGTCCCTGGTGGGGATGGCTCCGCTCACCTTGCCCTTGCCGTTTTGGCGGCTGGTGGCTTCTTAGTTGATTGCCTCCCCACCGGGACTTGCGGCTTGGTGTGTGTCGCTTTATAGGAGCCTGGAGAGGCCACCCATGGTTCTTCCCCAACGCATGGTTGCGCAGCACCGAGCCGACCTACTGGTCGATACCAGCTCTGTAGGAGAGGATAGAAGGATCATGGTGGTTGTAGGGATCGACTCGCATAAGGACACTCTGGCGGGTTGCGCCATCGACGAGGTAGGCCGCCCCCTGGATTACCGGAGCTTCGCCAACACGGCGGCCGGTCACGCCCAGGCGCTGGGTTGGGTTTGCCGACTCGGTGCCGGACGGGTAGCTGTGGAGGGTTCCGGTGGCTACGGGCGGCCGCTGGCTCTGGTACTGGTCGGCGCCGACATCGAGGTTGTGGACGTTCCACCCCAGATGACGGCCCGGGCCCGCAGGGGACAGCGCAGCCGTCACAAGTCCGACCCAGGGGATGCTGTGCTGATAGCGAGGGTCGGAGCGAGAGAGGATGACCTCCCCCGACCGAGACCTAATGGTGTGATCGAAGACCTGCGCAGCCTGGTCCTATACCGCCATGAACAGGTCTTGGCGCTCAACCGCGAAGCCAACCGCCTCCATGCTGACCTGACCCAGATCCGGCCCGGCTACAAACAGAAGATCCGAGGTCGTCTGACGCGGCCCAGCGCTCTCAGCCGGGTCGTGCGCCTGGTTTCGGCCGACCGCAGCGTACGGGCTGACATAGCACGGCGGCGGGTACGCACCACCCAGAGGCTGCTAAAACACATCGCCGAACTCGATGACCAGATTGGCCAGCTGCTCCACGCGGCGGGAGGCGCCGTCCTCACCGACATCTACGGGATAGGAACACAGAGCGCTGCTGAAATACTGGCCCAGGTCGGTGACCCCACACGATATCCGACCAAGGCCCGATTCGCCATGGCGAACGGCACCGCCCCCCTCCAAGCCTCGTCCGGGCGGGTAGTCCGCCACCGGCTCAACCGGGGAGGAAACCGCCGGCTGAACCGGACCATCCACATCGCGGCCATAACCCAGATACGGCGACCAGGAACCGAAGGCCGCCTCTACTACGAACGGCTCCAGGCCCGAGGCAAAACCAAAACAGAAGCCATCCGCATCCTCAAACGCCGCATCTCCGACCGGATATGGACCCACCTCCAACACTTATCCACACCTCCCACAGCCCCCAACTTGACATAGAGCTCAACTACGACAACTACGCCGCCCGCGGACTACTTGTAACATGACCCCGACACCGGCGCCAGAACACCCAAACCCACGAAACCGCGCAGCCTCGGTTTCTTCTCACCCACCAGGTGGGCCGGGGCCGGATACCTCAGGGGAAGCCCAGCGCCGGATAATCGACTAACGGGCTAGCCCGGGTACCCCGGCCCCGGATGGTAACCTGCCCCTCCCGCGTTCCCCACCAGGTTGGTGCCGACCAACTCCGTCTCCAACTCGGCGATCCGCCGACGTGCAGCCTCCGCAGTTCCTCCTTCTCCGAAGAACTCAGGCCAGGCTGCAAGGCCTCAGTCAACAGGCGTCCTAACGACACCAGTTATAGATCCGTCTGATCTGACACACCTAGATCAGCACACAGAGACGCCACCGACCTTCCAGCAGCCAACAAGTCCAGAATCCTTCGGCGGAACTCGGGCGGGTATCGATGTGGCACCAGACCTCCTTCACGGGTCGCCGCATCCGCGAGGCGATCGCCATCAACGCCGCAGGCCTCGTGCTGGACGGCACTGTGGAAGTGGACGAGACCTACATCGGCGGCAAGGAGCGCAACAAGCACGAGCCCAACAAGCTCAGGGCCGGACATGGCACGGTCGGTAAGGCCGCAGTGGTGGGCGCTCGGTCACGGGACGGTAAGGTGACCGCCCGAGTGGTGAACGTTACCGACAGGCCCACCCTCCACGGCTTCATCCACAACCACATAACCGCCGGATCGATCGTCTACACGGACGGAGCGGAAGCGTACCGGGGCCTCGGCCACGAGGCCGTCGAACACTCGGTCGGCGAATACGTGCGCGGCGAGGTTCACACCAACGGAATGGAGAGCTTCTGGTCGGCCCTGAAGCGCGGCTACTACGGCACTACCACAAGATGAGCTACAAGCACCTTCGCCGCTACGTCACCGAGCTCGCCGCCCGCCACTTCGACCCCCTCGACCAGATGACCGCACTCGCCAATGGCATGGAAGGCAAGTGGCTTCGCTACTAAGAACTGACCTCTGACCCCCAGGTCTGCGGGCCGAGACCGGCTACTCTGTAGCCCCGCACGCGTCAGAACCCGGCGGGAACGGGGCTCTCGTCTAATCCTCTGAGAAGGGAAGTGCACTCGTGGCTATCAGACCGCGGCGGCGTGCGCTCACCACCAACCGGCAATCTATCTACCGGCAACTTCGAGCCGACGTTCTCCTACGGGCCGAAGAGGAACACGGATCCGACGTTTACCTAACCGACGAAGCAGAACGGACGCTCCGCAGTATCGCCACTCGACTAGAACGGCTACAGCGCGGGCTTACGCTTCGCATCTAGGTTCTGTGTGGTTGATCGTCGGGCTATCCGTCGGTGTGCTTGGGCGAACATAGACCGAGCCAGATCCTTCGCCAATCTCGGCGGCGGAGGGGCCTTCTACGCTTGGTTCCTTCGATTGCGGGTCGATTACGGCCCTCCTTCCCGCGTCAGATCGCCGCGTGGCCTGTAGGGTTTCGTACTTGATCGGTGAGCCAAATAGTATTCTCTATAGGCAGCACGGCAGAGGTCACAACGGCACCCGTCCCCGTAGTATGCCGCAGTGGTGCCATGAGCAATAGGTCTACTAGCACCAGCAGCAACGCACGCTTCGCAACGACAACCGGCCCTGAAGGTTCGGTAATGACCGTGGCCCACCTCACCCACCCACCGAGCTAATCTACGGCGGCGCTTGTAGAGGGTTTGGGGGTATAGCGCGTCCTGAGGCGTGTAGGCTACTTGGATGGCGCTTTCGCAGACGACATCCAGGACGACTACTTTGCGGATTTCGACCGAGTTGAGGGACCAGATATCCCGTTTGGCCGAGCATCGGGGCACGACGATGGTCGATGTCGTGACCGACGCGGTGCAGCGGCTCGGCCGAGACGAATGGTGGCTGTCGGTTCGCGGCGCGCTCGACGGCCTCGCTGAAGCTGACGCGGTTTCGTACCGGGAAGAGAGCCGCAGGCTGGAGGCGGCGGCCGCGGACGGCCTTGATGGCCGGTGAGGTTCGCCCGCACCGCGGCGAGGTGTGGCTCGTCGATTTCGGCGGCGACCCTCGGGGTCCGGAACAGGCATTCCGTCGCCCGGCGCTTGTCGTGTCCGATGACCGCCTCCACCATCCGAACCTAAGGATGGTGATAGTGGTTCCCGGAACGTCCACGGTCCGCGGGATCCCGCTGCATGTGGTGGTCTCACCCGACCGCGGCAGCGGTCTGGTCACCGACACGGCGTTTCAGGTGGAGCAGGTGCGGGCAGTGTCAACCGGCCGGCTCGTAGACCGGCTCGGCCGGATCGACGCGCCGGCTCTCCATGCCCTTGGTGAGGGTGCTGCGCAGCACCCTCAGCCTCTAACCCCGGCTGTGAACCACCACCGGCCCGAGTATGAGCGATTCTCGATGATCGTCAACAACGGTGCTGACCATGAGTTGGTGTGTTCGCTTGAGGTCCTGCCAAAGACCGGGGGCTGCTGATGTGCGCATGCCTCATGCCGCATCGAAGTGTCCGCCCGAGTTCAGTCGCGAGGTTTATGGATTCGTTGGCTGCTGTCAGGTCGGTGGCGTCTCTGTCCTCTGATCTCGGTGCGTCGACCAGACCATCTATAGGTGCGGCGACGGCTGTCGACCAAGGTGTCGAGGCGGGTCTCACGTCTTGGTAGAAGGAGTGGCCGATAGCCGTTGGTCGCCGAATAGTCGAGTCGGGGAACCCAGCTGGCCGTGACCTGACGAGCCAACGGGCAGCCGGAGACCCCAGACGACGGCGAACCACACTGGTGGATACCCCCAGCGGACCAGCTAGAACACAACTTCGCCCACACAGCAACATCCGAGTACACGCAAAGTGATAACCAAAATACATAAGTAGCTATCTACCAGGTATAATACAACAATCTAGGCGGAGGGAGTGGGATTCGAACCCACGAGACCCGTCGCCGGGCCCATCGGTTTTCAAGACCGACGCCTTCGTCCGCTCGGCCATCCCTCCGTGCCATATCGTAGGTTCCTCGGCCCGCCTTCTGACGCATGGCTCGTTCTGCGCTGTCGACATCCGAGCGGCGATCACTAACCCCCGGCGGAAGGTAGTGTCGCGGGGCGTATGGACATCGACCAGGCACTTGAATTCGTCGCCGCGAACCACCGCGGCATCCTGCTCACCTATCGGTCGGACGGCGGACCGCAGATGTCACCGATCGTGGCCGGAGTCGACTCCGGCGGCCATGTGGCCGTATCGAGCCGGGAAACCGCCTACAAGGTGAAGAACCTGAGACGGGATCCGAGGGCTTCGGTGTGCATGTTCACCGATGGCTTCTACGGTGAGTGGGTTCAGGTCGACGGGATGGCCGAGATCGTCAGCCTGCCCGAGGCGATGGATGCCCTGATCGACTACTACCGGCGGCTCTCGGGCGAGCACCCCGACTGGGACGAATACCGCGCCGCCATGCGCGAGGAGCGCCGCGTCCTCATCCGGATATCCCCCGAGCGAGCCGGTCCGACCAGGTTCGGCTAGCCGACCGGGCCTGAATTCCCGCCCGCCCGGCCCGCGGGGTGTATAGCCTGGCAGTTCAACACTGCGCGCGGAGGTGACGGGTGTCGGGCCTCACGGTCGAGCAACTCGAGCAGTTCGACCAAGACGGGTACCTCGTGGTCGAGGGCGTCCTCGGCGAGGCGGACTTGGCGGCGATCGAGCAGGAGTACCGGGAGATACTCGACCGGGTGACCGCCGGCCTCGTGTCCCAGGGACGGATCCCGCCGCCGAGGGGAACGAACTTCTCCGAGCGCTACATCGAGGCGATTCGCCACATCGACGACATGTACACGCTCTACCAGCACCTCGACATCTGCCTACCGATGGTCAAGGATCTCGACCACAGCCACACCATGAACACCGGACCGGCGGTGTTCGGCCTCCTCACCAACCGGCACCTGCTCGACATCGCGGAGTCGGTCATCGGACCCGAGATCTACTCCAACCCGGTCCAGCACACCCGGATCAAACCGCCCGCCCGCTATTTGCCCGACGCCGTCACCGACTCCAACATCGCCGCCACGACGTGGCACCAGGACAACGGGGTGATCAACCCCGAGGCCGACGACACCGACATGCTCACCGTCTGGGTGGCCGTCACCGACGCCACCGTCGAGAACGGGTGCCTGATCGTGGAGCGCGGCAGCCACCGGGAGGAGCTGACCATGCACTGCCCCGGAACGGCCGCCTCCGCCACCACATACATTCCCGAGGCGATCATCGACCGGGACCGGGTGGTCCCCCTGGAGGTGGGAGCGGGAGGGGTGGTGCTGCTCCACAAGCTGACCGAGCACGCCTCGCTGGAGAACCACAGCGAGGACATTCGCTGGAGCTTCGACCTCCGCTACCAGCCGATCGGCCAACCCACCGGCCGGGCGGTCTTCCCCGGCTTCATCGCCCGTAGCCAAGCTCACCCCGAACAAGCCCTAACCGACCCCGGCGAGTGGGCGAACCTGTGGTGGCAGGCCCGGGACCGCATCGTCAGCGGGGAGGTCCCGTGGCAGTTCAACACCAGGTGGAACGCCAACGCCCGCCTGCCGATCTGCGCCTGAGTCGGATATCGCCCTGAGACTCGTTCTCTGGAGTTCCCGATTCCAAGCGCCCTTGGAACACCCGTGAATGCTCGACGCCCCTAGCCCTGAGGGCAAATGGAGCGCCCGCTATGCAGGTCGCTACGTAGCCCCGCCGGCGCCTGTGGCAATGCCTGATCTATCGCCAGCGTAGACATTATCTATCGCCAGCGTAGACATTATCTATCGCCAGCGTAGACATTCATCTACTCTAAAATCGTTAGAGTAGAGATGAGTAGGCCCTTGCACGACTTGTGCGAGCCGTCTTGGCTGTTTGGTATCGTGTGCAGCGAAAACCCCGGTCTGGTGGCTTCGGCCACCCCCGGGGTTAAGCAATTGGCGGTGGCGCCGTTAGGCGGAGGGGGTGGGATTCGAACCCACGAGGGGGAGTAACCCCCTACGGCATTTCGAGTGCCGCGCACTAGGCCAGACTATGCGACCCCTCCGGAGGGCCTCGGATTGTACCCGCCGACCGACGTTGCTCCCTAGCCCGGCCTGGCCTGATCCGGAGCCGGATGTTCGTCGTCTCCGCCCGCGGCATCCGGGGACCGCGACCGTAGCTGTTCGAAGAAGCCGGCCAGGATGGAGGCGCACTCCTCCTCCAGGACGCCTGCCACCAGATCCATCCGGTGGTTCAACCGCCGGTCCTGGGGGATGTTGTAGAGGCTCCAGGCCGCTCCCGCCTTGAGGTCGGCGGCTCCGTAGACGATCCGCTCCAGCCGGGCCGCGACTGCAGCCCCGGCACACATGGCGCAGGGCTCGAGCGTGACCACCAGCGTGTGCCCGTCCAGCCGCCACCTCCCGGCTCTGCGGGCCGCGGCCGAAAGCACCAGCACTTCGGCGTGGGCGGTGGGATCCTGAAGTTCCTCGCGACGGTTGTGGTCCGCTGCCGCCGGCTGCCCATCCGGGTCCACCAGCACCGCACCCACCGGTACGTCACCGTGGGCAGGGGCCCGAGCGGCCTCGGCCAGAGCCGCCTCCATCCAAGTAATCCAGGAAGACATACACCAACCCCGTCGAAGGCACGCGAAGGACAAAGAGCCGTGCAGCCCGCCGTCGAATGCGGATCCCGAGGCCCCGACCGGTCGCCGGCTCCAGCCCGGCACCCCCACGGCACCCGGAACCACCCGCTTAGGGCTGCTTCCTCCCGGACCTGACCCGGTTCACGAAGGTTCCGCTGCGTAGGACCCGACTTTCGACACCACGTGCCGACCGGCAGCCTCGCCATCTCAACACCCTTCGACGGGCATTCCGCCCCGCGTGTAGAGGGTTTCGGGCTACAGGACACCCCTAGCGTCCCGCGTAGCACGGCGTCCGGCGAGTCTAGCCCTGGCCGTCATGTCCTCGACACGCCGACCTCTAGAATCAGTCGGCCCGGGAGGGATCGCATAGTCTGGCCTAGTGCGCACGCCTGGAAAGCGTGTTGGCGCATACCGCGCCTCGTGGGTTCGAATCCCACTCCCTCCGCAACCTTCGGCGCATCATGGTGCGGCTGCAATGACGTCGGAGTCCCCTCTTCTTGATAGGTGCCAAGGCTCTCAGCCGTCGGCGCGAACGGCTGTCAACATATATTGACGACAAGGCGGTATCCGGATAGGATTGGCACCGTGGACATCGAAGCGAGCGCCCGCAAGCACGGTGTCCCGGATGAGGAAATGTTGCATGCACTACGAACATTCACTGGCGAGCATACGAAACCGACGACCCTGCGGTGACGATGTTCATAGGTCCTTCTACCACGGCAGAACCGTTGGAGGTCGGCGTCGTCGCGGATGACGCAGGGACAGCGATCATCCACGCCATGAGCGCTCGCAGAAAGTTCTTGAAGGGTTGGTGGATCGAATGAGCAGGACAAGGGCCGAACAGGCAAAGGCGCTGGAAAAGTGGGCTGATCGTGTTGACGCATCAGAACTCAGGCAGGCCGACACCGAGACGCTGCGGGAGATCGCCGCGCTTGCCAAGCGTCGCGCCGAGGTGAACGAAGATCTGACCGCAGCAATCCGCTCGGCCAGGCGTGCTCATCGCAGTTGGTCAGAGATCGGGGCGATGCTCGGTGTTTCCAAGCAAGCCGCTCACCGTAAGTACGCCCCGCGGATCTCGACATAGCGCCCGGAGTTAACGGCAACTGGCGATAGGCGGGCCGGTCGTGCCCGCAAGCGCATTGTGCGTGAGGCGGGGCTACTTGGTGAGGATTACGCCGTAGACGTTGCCGAGGGGGCCCATCCGCCACATCCGGTCGACCTGGAGCGGCGTGTCGGCGAAGAGTTGCTCGGGCGGGGGGAGCTTGTCCAGCGAGTGGTGGAGGTACCGGTACTCGTCGACGGCATCGATCAGGGCACCGGCCAGCGGGACCACGATGGCCGTGCCGGCCCGATGAATTGACGCGGCCATCTTTCCCTTGGGCCGGGTGAGGCCCACCACCCCGGCCGATCCGCCCGGACGGAGCACTCGGGCGATCTCGCCCAGGGTGGTCTCCACCGAGTCCAGGTTCCGGAAGACGAACGCCGAGAACACCGCATCGAAGGAGCCGTCCCGGAACGGCAGGCTTTCCCCCTTGCCCATCACCCGTGCCGCGGTGGGGTTGAGGTCCAGCATCTGCGATACCGGATCGAGCGCCACCACCTGCCGGCTGCCGAACAGGCGCACGGCCGCCCCGGTGCCGGCGCCGAGATCCAGCAGCCTTCCCCGGGGCAGGCGCTCGATCACCGACCGGCGCCAGGCCTGGTCCCGCCCTACGGCCAGCAGCCGGTTGATCAGGTCGTAGCGGCGGGCGATCCTGGCGAAGATCGCATCCGTCGGCCGCTCCACCGGCGCGCCCGGAGGCTCAGCCGATGCGGTCGAATCCGGCGTATGCACGTAGGGAGTCCGGCACCGTCACAGAGCCGTCCGCCTGCTGGTGGTTCTCCATCAGGGCGATCAGCAGCCGGCCCACGGCCACCGCCGTCCCGTTCAGCGTATGCACCAACCGGTTACCGCGATCGGTCCGGTACCGGATCCGCATCCTCCGGCTCTGGAAGTCGGTCGTGTTGGAGCAGGACGTGATCTCGCGGTAGCGCCCCTGGGAGGGGATCCAGGCCTCGATGTCGTACTTCTTGGCGGCCGATGAACCAAGGTCTCCAGCCGCCACGTTCACCACCCGGTAGGGGATCTCGAGGCTCTGGACGATCTCCTCCTCGATGCCCAGCAACATCTCGTGCTCGTCCCAGGAGCGCTCCGGATGGCAGAACGAGAACATCTCCACCTTGTCGAACTGGTGTACCCGGAAGATGCCCGCCGTGTCCTTGCCGTGCGCCCCCGCCTCCCGGCGGAAGCAGCTGGAGAAGCCGGCGTAACGGAGCGGCAGGGTGTCCTCGTCGAGCACCTCGCCGGCGTGATAGGCGGCCAGGGACACCTCGGAGGTACCGACCAGGTAGAGGTTGTCGGAGCGCAGTCCGTCGCCGGCATCCACACCCACTTCGTAGACCTGCTGGTCGTCATCCGGGAAGAACCCGGTACCGAAAAGCGCCTCCTCGCGGACCAGCACCGGCGGGACCACCGGGGTGAATCCCTTGCCGCCCAGCAACTCGAGCGCCATCCGCACCAGCGCGAACTCGAGTATCACCGCCGGCCCGGTCAGGTACCCGAAGCGGCTGCCGGACACCTTGGCGGCCCGCTCGATGTCGATCATCCCCAACGCTGCGCCAAGCTCCCGGTGGTCCCTGACAGGGAAGTCGAAGTTCGGAGCCGTCCCCCACCGCTTGATCTCGACCGCGTCCTCCTCGACCAACCCGTCCGCGGCCGACGGATGGGCGGGGTTGGGAACCCTGATCCAGAGCGCCCTGAATTGCTCGTCCAGGTCATCGGCCTCGGCCAGGGTGGCGCGGTACTTCGCCGCCAACTCACCGGCCTTGGCGATGGCCTCTTGCCTGGCCTCGCCCTCCAGTCGGGGGATGCCGCGGCTGAGGCGCTTCTGCTCGGCCCGCATCGACTCGGCCTTCGCTCGGGTCATCCGCCGGTCCTGGTCGATCTGCGCCATCAGGTCGACATCCAGATCCAGGCCGCGGCGGGCGAGAGATGCCTTGAGGGCGTCCGGCTGCTCGCGCAGCAGCGTTATGTCGATCATCCCGTGATGATATCCCGAACCTAGTTGGTAGTTGCTAGTTGCTAGTTGGTAGTTAGTAGTTTTAAATATATGTTGGACTATATGACCGCTGACCATTGACTACCGCCTGCCGACTGAGACCGGGGACGCGGCCCCGGCCCGAACCGGTCGACTATCCGAGCGGATTGATCCGGATGCGCGACTCCCACACGTTGTCCGCGGGGTTGAGATCGTCCTCGACCACAGTCAGTTTGAAGGTCAGCAGGTACTCGGCGCCCGGCTCCACCAACTCGGTCCCGAACAGCACCGACCCGACCTCTCCGGGCGCCAGGTCCAGCGCGTGGCTGTCGACGGTGGTCAGCGACTCCCCGGCCTCCGAGCGAATACTGGCGTTGACGATCAGCCCCTTCTGGTCCACGTTGCCCCTGTTGCCGATCACCGTGCTGAACTGCAGGCGTTCGGTGGCCGGGAACAGGATCTCCCCGTCCTCCCCCAATCCGCCGGCCGGTAGCGGCTCGAACACCACCTGGAGGATGGTCACGTCCCGGCGCACCCCCATGTCGGTGCTGCTCCGGATCGTCCGCGCCAGCCTCTCCCCGTTCAGCAGCGGCCTCTGATCGACGATGAAGGAGACGGCCGGGATCTCGTTGACCACGCCCAGCTCGTCCAGCATGCCGGCCGCCCGAGCCAGGAACCGGGCGTACACGAGATCTCCTACCCGGATCCGGCCTATGGCGCCGCCCAGCTGGTCCACCGGCACCGAACCGGTGGGGTCATCGGTGACCGCGGTGACGGCCACCCGGAACTCGACCAGGCCCGCCGCCCACGAGGCGAACGCCAGGTCGAGCATCTCCCGGGCCGCGAAGACCGACTCGGGCGCCTCCACCGTCTGGAACCTCTCCGCCTGGTTCGCCATCTCCCCGGAGAGCCGGTCCATCAGCACGTCGAAGTCGTCCCGGTTGATGGTCCGCAGCTCGGTGCTCACCAGGCGCCGGAAGCCAGCCGCTATCTGCTCCACCTCCTGGGTGGCGATCCGGGCACTGTCGAAGAAGGCGGTCTCTTGGCGGACTACCACGCCCCGGCTATTGACCAGGACCGCTCCCCCGATGAGGATCAGGAGTATCAGCGCCATCCACCACCAGATCCTGCGGCGCCGCCGGCCGAAGCGGTCCGGCAGCCGATACGGGCTGGTCACGATCCCGGCTTCGTCATCGGGTCAGGTGAGCGGGAACGGAGGTTGGAACCAGGCCGGAACATCGGAAACCGTCACCGAGTCCACCCATTTGACCCACCAGAAGCCGCGCCGGTCCGGGGCCACGATCCGGGCCGGGTAGCCGTGGCCCGCGCTCAGGGGTTGGCCGCCCACCTCGAACGCCAGCCAGATGCTGTCCGCGTCCCTGGCCGGAAAGCGGCGCTCGTATCCGGTGACCGAACGCACGCGGATGCTCACCCCGTCCACCTCTCCGAGAAGCCGATCCAGCCGGACGCCCGTCCACTGCTGGGTCGAATGCCATCCGCCGGTGCAGTCGAGGGTAGCTTCCACCGTCTCCATCGGTAGGGAACTCAGGTCGTCCGGTCCCAACACCCGGCCGCCCACGTCGGCCTGCAGCCGGTCGAGCCGCTGCACCTTGTCGGTGAACCACTGCGTCACGGGCATCCGGGCCGGGTTCCCGCTACCCCGCTCGTGCGACCCGGTGAACCTCCTCTCGGAACCCGGCAGGTCGAGAACGCCCAGGGTGCTCTCCCATCCGGCCAGCGCTATCCCGGCACCTGCGGCCAGGCCGCCGGTTCTCAGCAGGTTCCGCCGGCTCAGGTCCGTGGTGCGCGGCCGGACGGGATGCCGGACGTAGTGCCAACCCACCAGCAGCACCGAGAGAACGGCCGCTCCTATGTGGAGCTGCATGGTGGCGAGCGGGCCGATCCGCGAGGTCGTGCCCATCACCTGGAGCAGGCCGGAACCGATGGTGATCACCACCGTCACCACCAGGGCCACCGACCAGATCGCTCCCTTGCGACGCCTCCGGAACCCGGATCGAGCGATCCCCGACTTCCATGGCACCAGCAGCAGGAAGGACAACCCGAGCACGCCGTGGGCAATCGTCGCGACCCGGGACCACTCCGTGCCGAATCCCTGCGCAAAGAGCCCCGAGGCGATCGCTCCTATCAGGAGAGTGGCCAGGGCCAGATTGGTATAGCGCTTCAGCGTCGCCTCCGAGCCGGATCCGTGCACAGCCTATGAAGGTGCCCGCGGCAACGGGGTCCATCCGATGCCGGTCGCTCCCCGGCGTCTCCGGCGAGTTACGTACATCTGCCGGGGTAAACTGTCCGGCACGCCGGGCGAGTGGCGGAATTGGTAGACGCGCTGGGTTCAGGACCCAGTGGGCATTGCGCTCGTGGAGGTTCGAGTCCTCTCTCGCCCACCGGTGGAGCGGCTCCATGGACTCCCTCCCGTCGGTCCGAATCCCCGACACTCTCTCCGCCCTTCATAGAGGCGCCGAAGCGCTGGCGGCCCGGTAGCAGGCTCGCACTAATCTCAAACGTCCATGAGTCATCGTCCGCCCAGGACCACCCCTATCAAGAACGTCACCGTCGACGCGGCCGATCCCAACCGGCTGGCCGAGTTCTGGGCCTTTGCGCTGGGATACGTTCTCCAGCCCCCGCCAGAAGGCTTCGAGACTTGGGAGGCCTTCGCCGACGCCATGAACCTGTCCACCGAAGACCGGGAGCGATACTCAGCGGTCATCGACCCTCACGGGATCGGATCCCGCATCCTGTTCCAGAAGGTGCCGGAGGGAAAGGCCGGCAAGAACCGCTGGCACCTGGACATCGACGTTGTGGACCCATCCCTTCCCGAGGGCCGGCACGACGACGACCGGGAAGCCAAGATCGCGGCCCTGGTGGAGAGAGGCGCCACCGAGATAGAGCGTTTCGACGAGCCGGTGGGGAGGTGGGTGTTGATGACCGACCCCGAGGACAACGAGTTCTGCGTCCTGGGCCCCTGAGCAGACTTAGGCAAACCTAGGGGTTCTTCACCAGCCACAGGGCAACCGTGTCACCGGTGCTCCAGCCCATGTCTTGGTCGCCCCAGTGCCAGGATCCTCCGTTCGCTCAGGCCCACCGGCTATGCACCGGGAAGCCGAGGTTAGGAGCGTTCCGAGGCGGCCTCGGGCCGTTCTCCCGGGTCGGGTAGTCCCTGTTCGATGGCCCACCGTCTCACGTCACCGAAGGCCTCGGCCCGGTCGTAGGGACCGTGGTCGATCCGCTTCTCGAGCAGGACCTTCAGCACCGCTCCAACTGTCGGGCCGGGGCCGATGCCCAGGTACTCCATGACGTCGAATCCATCGAGGGGTGGCCGGAGGGCGTCCAGTTCCTCCTTGGCGCGAAGGGCCTCGATCCGCTCCTCCAGCTCGTCGATTTGCCGCTGGATCCGGCGGGCCCGGCGGTCGCTACGGGTGGTGACATCGCACCGTGCCAGCTGGTTGAGCCGGGGCAGCAGCTCGCCCGCGTCCCGCACGTAGCGGCGCACCGCCGAATCGGTCCAACCCATCTTGAAGGTATGGGCCCGCATGTGGAGGAACACGAGCTCGGCCACGTCGTTGACGATCTCGTTCGGGTAGCGCAGCTTCCGCAGGCGGCGGCGGGTCATCCGGGCGCCCACCACCTCGTGGTGGTGGAAGGTCACCCTGGGACCCTCGAAGCGGCGGGTGGAGGGCTTCCCTACGTCGTGGAACAGGGCGGCCAGCCGGAGGATGAGGTCGGGTTCCGTCTTGGCCATCACCGCCAGGGAATGGGCCAGCACGTCCTTGTGGCGGTGGTCCGGGTCCTCGGTCATCGCCAGCGCCGGAACCTCGGGAACGAACTCGGCCGCCAGCCCGGACTCGACCATCACCGACACGGCGGGCGCCGCGCCGTCGGCCACCACCAGCTTGGAGAACTCGTCCCGGATCCGCTCCGCACTGATCGTCTGGAGGCGCTCCCGGAGGCGCTCCACCGCCTCGAGCTCCGGCCGGTCGGGATAGAAGCCCAACTGCGCCATGAACCGGAACAGCCGGACCATCCGGAGCGGATCGTCCGAGAACGAGACGTCGGGACCGCTCGGCGTGCGCAATGTCCGGGTGGCCAGGTCGGCCACACCGTTGAACGGGTCCACGAGGGACGGGGTGTCGAGTCCGAGCTGCAGGGCGATGGCGTTGACCGTGAAATCCCTCCGCCCCAGGTCGCCCTCGATCGAGTCGCCGAAGATGACCTCCGGATGGCGGCTTTCAGGCCGGTAGGTCTCGGCGCGGAAGGTAGTTATCTCGCACCGCACCCCGCTGCGGATCAGGCCGATCGTCCCGAACCGCTCGCCCACGGTGAACAGCTGATCCGCCCAGTTCCTGAGGAGCGGCTTCATCTGGTGGGGCCGGGCGCTGGTGGCGAAGTCGAGATCGGTCGACTTCCGGCCCAGCAGGGCATCGCGCACCGAGCCGCCCACGAGGTGGATCTCGTGGCCGGCGGCGGTGAAGAGATCGGCCAGCTCGCGGCTGATGCCGCTGTTAAGCCAGTTCAGGCGCTCGGGAACCATGGTCGGATCAGCCGAGG
Source organism: bacterium (assembly GCA_028820935.1). NCBI lineage: Bacteria > bacterium. The sequence goes on from JAPPHZ010000032.1 coordinate 14,822, forward strand.
TCCCACACCTTGGCAGCCTCCGCCCTCACCGCATCCAGGGTTGCGAAGGCGAGCTCGGAGGAGCGGAAGCGGTGCTCCTCGTCGGGGACGACCATGCCGGCCGCGCCCGCCAGGGTGGCGCTGACCGAGGCCGTGATGGCGTCCAGGTCGTACCCGCCCTCCAGGAAGCAGATGGTGCGGCCCGGAGGGGTCAGCGCGGCGAGGGAGCGGGACATGAAGGCATAGTCGGACGGGAGGAGCCGCAGGCTCGCCAGGGGATCGGCCGCGTGGGCGTCGTAGCCGGTGCTCACCAGCAGCCAGTCGGGGCCGAACTGCGAGATCACCGGCAGGATCAACTCCTCGAAGGCCCGGCGGTAGAGGTCGCCGGCGGTTCCGGGCGGCAGGGGCAGGTCCAGGATGGTGGCGGCGCCCCGGTGGGCGGTCATGTCGACGATGCCCCCGGTACCCGGATAGAACGGATACTGGTGCGTCGAGATGTACAGGACGTTCTCTTCGTGCTCGAACATCTCCTCGGTGCCGTTGCCGTGATGGACGTCCCAGTCCATGATCGCCACCCTGCAGCCCCGCTCCACCAGCATGGCGGCCGTGACCGCCGCGCTGTTGAACAGGCAGAACCCCATCGCCGTGGCCGAGCGGGCGTGGTGGCCCGGCGGCCGCACCGCCAGAAAGGCCAGGTCAGCCTCCTCCTCTTCCAGTCGCCGGACCGCCAAGGGGCCCGCTCCGGCAGCCCGGACGGCGGCTTCCCACGAGGCCGGAACCGCCGCCGTATCCGAATCGAACCGACCGCCTCCCGAGGCACAGACCTGTTCGATGTAGTCGACATAGCCGGGGGCATGCACCAGCTCCAGCAACCTCCGGTCGATCTCGGGGGCCAACTCCTCGACCAGCTCGACCGGCGCAGCCCGCACCCCGCGCAGGGCCGCGCCCAGGCGGGCCGGCCGCTCGGGATGGCCCCGCCCGGCATCGTGCTCCTCGAAAACCGGGTGGGAAACAGCCAGCACTCTCATAGTCAGCCAGGCTACCCCGGTACCGGGCGCCGTCGGCCCCAAGACCCGCGAGGTCGCCGCCCGCGACAATCTCAGGACAGGGCACCGTGGGTGACGCCCTGAACCTCAGGAACAGAACACCAAACATGACGCCCTCCGCCTCAAGAACCCCCACCACCACAAACCTCAGGAACAGAACACCATATATGACGCCCTGAACCTGAGGAACAGGGCACCATATCTGACGCCCTCTGCCCAAAGTACGCCCAGGCACCGGAAATCGCGAGAATCCGGTGCCCCGCACCGGGCCCCTCCCCCGCCACCACCCATCCTGTTGGAGCGTGGTCGGCCATGCCCGGCTGGATGCCGGGTGTCGGCTGTTCGCTCCATAAGCCTTGATGTTCCCTCGGACCGGCCGGGCCGATCGGACCAGTGCCATCGGCCGGTATAGGTGCTTGGCGATAGGCAACGTATATCGGATCTGTGACGTTTTCAACCCTTCTTTGGAAGAACGCGAAAAGTTCTTTCCACGTCCCGGTGCAGCGCCGGGCCGGCGGCCGGTCCTGGCGGACGGCCATCCCCGTCCTTTCGTGAACGGTCCGGTTGGTAGATTCGGGGCTGATCGCCCGCAGGCTGGAGGCGGCAGGATGAAAGGCTCACCCTTCCCGGGAAGCGGCAACGGGCGCTTCGCCTCGCCGAACCGATGCCCTACCGTCCTCCGTCCCGTTTACGGCCCTGATCGCTAGCCATGTCTCCGCCGATACCGCGCCGCTACCGGCTGGAGGTGCGCCTCGGGCGCGACGAGGACGTCGAGGAGTGGTTCGCCACCGATCTCGAGTTGGACCGCCCGGTACTGATTCGAGTGATCGGTCCCGAGGCGACCAGGGCGAGAGGCCGGTCGTTCCTGGCCGCCGTCCAGCGTGCCTCCCGCGCCAGCCATACGCATGTGGCCGCGGTGTTCGCGGCCGACAAGGTGCCTGGGTCCACCTATGCGGTCACCGAGTGGGTGGGCGGCACCACGCTGGCCGACCGGGCGGGCGCCGGCGACGGGCCGCCCCTCGCCGAGCTGCTCACCAACGCCTGCGGTCTAGCCGAAGGCCTCTCCGTGCTCCATGGCGCAGGCGTGACCCACGGAGCCATCGACGCCGGGGCGATCCTGTATTCACGAGGGCAGCCGGCCAAGCTGGGCGGCTTCGGTCGGCTACCGCGAGGCACCTCCCCCGAGGACGATGTCCGGGCGCTGGCCGGCACGCTGGAAACAGCCCTCACCGGCCAGCCCCCGGGGGCCATGGCGCCCTCGGAGCTCATCCACTCGCTGTCACCGAGCATCGACGACATCCTCCGCTCCGCCCGCGCCGACGAGATCGATGCCCGGCAACTGGCCGACCGGCTGCGGGCGGTCCCCTACTCCCCTCCCGTCTCGGCCTCCTTCCGGTGGTCCTGGCGCCGCCTGCTTCCGGCTGCCCTGCTCGCACTCGCCGCCGCGGTGCTGGTATGGGCCGGTAGCGCGGTGGACACCAGCCCGACGCCCCCCTTGCAGGTGGCCGCGCTCCCATTGCCCACCCTGGCTGTCCCGCCGGATGAGGAGAGCCCGCCCGCGCCGGCCTCGTCCCCCGGGGAGGAGGCGCCCGAGCAGGTGGTGCCCGCGAACGAGCCGGTGGTCCTGCTGCAGGTGCTCGACTTCGATCCGCTGGGGGACGGCGAGGAGCATCCCGGCCGGCTGACCTTGCTGACCGACGGGGATCCCAACACCGAGTGGCGCACCGAACGCTATTTCGACCCCTTACCTCTGCTGAAGGAGGGGGTGGGCGTAGCCTTCGAGGTGAGCGGTTCGCCGGCACTCCTCGAACTGACGGGGCTGTCCGAGGGCACCGCCTTCCGTCTCATGTGGGCCGAGTCCCTCCTCGGCGTAGACGACCCGGGCTGGGAGGTCATCGCCGAGCAACAGGCCGGCGCCGCCACCGTCCGGCTACCGCTGCCCGAACTTCGCAGCGGGGTCTGGCTGCTCTGGCTGACCGACCTGCCTCCCGAGGGAGACGGATACCGCACCCGGCTGGCCGAAGTGAGTTTTCACAGTTGAGCAGGCGCCACGACTCCGCTACCGCCGACGACTCCGTCCTGATCCGGCGGTATCTGGCCGGAGACGGCCGGGCGTTCGATCAGCTCATGGCCGCTCACGAGGGCCGGGTGTTCGCCATCAGCCTCCGTATCCTGCGGGATCGGGAGGAGGCTCTGGATGCAACTCAGGAGACCTTCATCACGGTGCTCCGCAAGGCCGGCTCCTTCGAGGGACGATCGGCCTTCTCGACCTGGCTGTACCGGGTGGCGGTGAACACCTGCTACACCATGCTCCGCAAGAAGGGCCGGCGACCCACCGCGCCGCTGCCCGACGCCCATGACCCTCCCGACCTGTCGGCAACCGACCGCTTCCGCTCCGCCGAGCTCCGGCCGATGCTCGAGGACGCCCTGGCTACCCTGCCCGAAGAGTTCGGACCGGCGGTGCTGCTCAGCGATCTGGAAGGCCTACCCCTGCAGAGCGTGGCCGAGATCCTCGAGATCCCGCTAGGTACCGTGAAGTCCCGCGTTTTCCGGGGCCGGAAGCTGCTGGCCGAACATCTCGGGAACCTTATGGCCGCCTCCGGGTATCCCAAAGAGGACGAGCAATGAGTGACGAGCGCATCCCCATCGACCAGCTGCTCGATCTGGTGGAAGGCAGGCTTCCCGAGGACGAGGCTGCCCGGCTCGAAGCCACCCTCGACGAGGCTGACCGCCGGGAACTGGCCGTCCAGGCCGCCGTCCGGACGGTGCTGGGAGAACTCCCGGGCCCGGAGCTCTCCGACGATGAGCGCCGGCGGCTACGGGCAGCCGTGCGAGCTGAACTCCGCGTCGAGGAGGCCCGGCCGGAGCCGTCCACGGGCCGGCAGGGGCGGCGGTCCTGGCTGGCTCGCGTCATCCCGTCCGCTGCCGCGGCCGCCACGGTGGTGGCCGTGATCGCGGTCGCCATCAACCTGGTCGGTGGCACCGATTCCTTCCAGGAGGCCTCCCTGACGGAGGCCGCCCCGTCCGCTACCGGCGAGGATGCCCCGTCCGCTACGGCCGCCCCAGCCACCACGGCCGCCGCGGCTCCGGCGGTGGCTGCGGAGGCTGCGGAGGACTCTGCAGATCCGGTCGCCATGGTCGAGCAGACGATGGTGGAGCGGGCTGTCGAAGCGGAGATGGCCGAGGCCGCCGCCGACGAAGCCGCCGAAGCCGAGCCGATGATGGAGGAGGCCATGGCCGAGGCTCCGGCAGCGGAGATGGATGCCGAGGCCCTCGCCGAAGCCGACGAGGCCGCCCTGGTGGCCGTCGAAGCCGCCGCCGCCGAGGCCGCCGAAGCCGCCGCCGAGGCGTCGGAGGCCGCACGCCTCGGGCCCGGCTACGTGGCGTTCGAGGTTGCGACCGACCGGCCCGAGGAGGCCCGCGCCATGCTGGAGATGGTGGAGGAGCTGATCGCGGTCAGCGAAGCGGCGCCCGTGCCCGTCGCGGAACTTGCCGACCGGGCCGGAGAGGAGGATCTGGTCTGCTGGCAGGGAGCGGCGGATCTGGCGGGGGCCGGCGGGGTGATCCTCTGGATGGCCCCCGGGCTCGTGGACGGCGTGGCGGGCGAGGCCTACCTGGTCGTACCTGGCCCGGAGGACCGGCCGGGGACCGGAGTGCTCGCGCTCTTCGTCTACCCGGACTGCCGCGCCGTGGCGCTCCGGGCGGTTTCTGGTCGATAGTTGTTAGTTGCCAGTTTCTAGTTGATAGTTGTCGGTGTCAGTGTAGGTATCTGGTCCACCGGCCTTGGCTTGGAATTGCCCGTCTAGCCCTGGCTACTCGTGGGGCTAACCTGCCCCGTGTGAAGGAGAGCTACGCCGCTCGCTTTGCCGACCTGCTGGAAGGGATCGCCGCCAGAGTCCGTTCGCTGACAGTGGACCGGCTCGACCGCGGGATCACCCTGACCGCCTTCGGCATGGCCGCCGCGGTGCTCGTCGTGGCAGCGCTCGTTCTGCTCGGCGTCGCCCTCTTCCGCCTGCTGGCGATCGCCACCGGCGCCACCGGCGCCTATGCCGCCTTCGGGGGATTATTTCTGGTCGCCGGATGGTTGTCATGGCGGAAGGGAAGGCAAGTACCCGAGGAACCGCCACCTGGAGAGAGTGAATGACCCAGAACCTGGTCATCATCGGATCGGGCCCCGCCGGCCTCACCGCAGCCCTCTACGCGGCGCGGGCGGACCTATCCCCGCTGGTCTTCGAAGGGAGCGCGGCGGGTGGGCAGCTGATGATCACCACCGACGTGGAGAACTACCCGGGATTCCCCGACGGAATCATGGGTCCCGAGCTCATGGAACGCTTCCGCAAGCAGGCCGCGCGCTTCGGCGCCACCCTGATCACCTCCGACGTCACATCGGTCGACTTCTCCCGGCAGCCGTTCGAGGTCGGGGTGGGATCGGACCGTCACCCGGCCCGGGCGGTGATCATCGCCACGGGCGCCACCGCCCGCTTTCTCGGGGTGCCCGGCGAGGAGGCGCTGATCGGCCGTGGCGTATCCGCCTGCGCCACCTGTGACGGCTTCTTCTTCCGGGACAAGGACCTGGTGGTGGTGGGCGGCGGTGACTCTGCGATGGAGGAAGCCCTCTTCCTGACCAAGTTCGCCTCGAGCGTGACCATCGTGCATCGCCGGGACCGGTTCCGGGCCTCCCGGATCATGGCCGGCCGTGCACTGGCCAACGAGAAGATCGACGTCCTGTGGAACACCACCGTGGAGGAGGTCCTGGGCGAGTCGACGGTGACCGGCGTGACGCTGCGGGACGTCATCAGCGGGGAGACCCGTAAGCACCCCATCGAGGGGGTGTTCATCGCCATCGGCCACGTTCCCAACACCGAGCTGTTCCGCGGCCAGATCGACCTGGACGACCAGGGCTACATCCTGCTGCCGGGTCGCAGCACCATGACGAACGTGGAGGGTGTGTTCGCCTCCGGCGACGTGGTGGATAAGGTGTACCGCCAAGCCGTGACCGCCGCCGGGACAGGCTGTGCTGCGGCGATCGACGCGGAGCGCTGGCTCGAGGCCGGGGAATGAGCCCACAGCAGCCAGGACCGTAACTGTGTTTAATGCTAGTAACGTCTGTAGCGCGGTAATCTACAGTAAGTTCAGGCGCCATATATCCGAAGGAGGATCCAGGACATGGCTGATGTCGTAACACTTACCGACGCCGAGTTCGCGCAGGCCGTCGCCGGCGACAAGCCGGTGCTGGTCGACTTCTGGGCGGAGTGGTGCGGTCCGTGCCGCCTGGTAGCACCCCTGCTGGCGGAGATCGCCGCCGACTACGGCGACCGCATCACCATCGCCAAGCTCAATATCGACGAGAACCAGCAGACCCCGTTCCAGTACCAGGTGATGAGCATTCCCACCATGGTGGTGTTCCAGAACGGCGTGGAGAAGAAGCGCATCGTGGGCGCCCGGCCCAAGGCTGCCATCCTCTCCGAACTCGGGGAGTGGGTTAATTAGTTGCTAGTTGCTAGTTGCTTATACTGATCGTTACCACTAGCGGCCGGCCGCTTGGTCAGGCGGGGAAGAACCGCCGGTAGATCTCCTCCAGTTGATCCAGGCCGCTGAATCTGAGAACCACCTGGCCGTCGACCGCGCCGCCCTTGCGTTCCTTGTAGCGGATGTCGACCGAGGTCCCCAGCTGTTCCGCCAAGCGGTTCTCCAGCTCGATGATCACCGCCGGACGGGGTTCGGCCGGGCGGCGCCGCTTCGGTTCCCGGGCCATTCCCTTGCCGAGCCGTACCGCCTCCTCGAGTTGGCGGACCGACCATCCGTCGGCGACCGCTCGATCGGCCAGGTGTCGGGCCAGGGCCTGATCCTCGAGTCCCAGCAGGGCCCGGGCGTGTCCCGCCGACAGATCACGGGAGGCGACCAGGGCCTGGATCGCAGGGGTGAGCTTGAGGAGGCGGAGGGCGTTGGTGACGGCGGCCCGGCTCCGGCCCACCCTCTCCCCGATTTCCGCATGGGTCATGCCGAACTCGTCCTCGAGTTGATGGAAGGCGGCCGCTTCCTCCAGCGGGTTGAGGTCCTCTCGCAGCAGGTTCTCGACCAGGGCCTCCGTGACGGTCCCCACCGCATCCGTGTCCCGGATCAGGGCGGGTAGCTCGGCGAGGCCGGCCTCCCGAGCGGCGCGCCAGCGGCGCTCGCCCGCGATCAGCACGTAGCCGGGACCCTCGGGCCGGACCACCACCGGCTGGAGAACCCCCACTTGGCGGATCGAATCGGCCAGCGTCTCCAGCGCGTCCGCATCGAAACCCCGCCGTGGCTGGTTCGGGTTGGCGCGGATCCGGCTGATGGCGATCTTTCGCAGGTTGCTCCGGCTGGGTGGCGGAATGAGAGCTTCCAGGCCTTTACCGAGGCCTGATCGGCGGGTGGTCATCGTGCTGGCTCCTGTTGTCGGTGTCTCTGGAGGTACTCCCTGGCGACATAGCGATAGGCAACCGCCCCCGGGCTCATCCGGTCGTAGAGCTCGATCGGCTCGCCGTACGAAGGTGCTTCCGACAACCGGATCGATCGCGGGATCACCGTACGAAAGACCCGCTCGCCGAAGTAGTCACGGATCTGGATAGCAACATCGGTGGAGAGTTTGGTACGAGCATCGAACATGGTCAACAACACACTACCTATGTGTAACGCTGGATTGAGGCTGTCCCGTACCAGATCGATGCTGTCCATGAGCTGGCCGAGGCCCTCCAACGCGTAGAACTCACACTGGACGGGAATGAGCAACTCGTGGGCCGCAGCCAATGCATTGATGGTCAACAGGCCCAGGCTCGGCGCGCAGTCGACCAGGATCGTGTCGTAATCACCTGCCACGGGGGCGATAGCGGCCGCGAGGCGGTTCTCCCGACTCATCATGGACACCAATTCCAGCTCGGCGCCCGCCAGGTCGATGCTTGACGGCGCCAGCGCCAGGTTGTCCACCGTGGTCGGCGCCACCACCTCGTCCAGCGCGCTATGCCCTATGAGGACGCTGTACATCGACCGCCCGCCATCGGCTATGCGGACGCCCAGCCCGGTGCTGGCGTTGCCCTGAGGATCCAGGTCCAGGAGAAGGACGCGGTGTCCTTCCAACGCCAGGGAGGCGCCCAGGTTGATGGCGGTGGTCGTCTTCCCGACACCGCCCTTCTGGTTGGCGATCGCCACGACGAGGCCCCGGCGGGCAGGTTCGGGTGGAGTCGCGGACCCTTTGAGCACGCCCTTATCTTAGAAGGCGCCTCCGCCACCCCTCATGGTTTCACGTGAAACATGAAGGTGGCGGGTTGAGGGTTTCTTCTGCCTCCCGGACCCCGTGCCGAACGATCAGTCGAGCGAAATGACCACCGAACGGCGCGGTTCCGTGCCCTCCGAGTAGGAACGGACACCATCGATCCCCGACACCGCGTCGTGCACCACCTTGCGGTCAACTGCGTTCATGGGTTCGAGCATGATCTCTCCCCCCTCGTCCAGCACCTGTTCGGCCAGCTGGCCCGCATAGATGCCGAGAGCCTGCCGACGCTTTTCCCCGTATCCGGCGATGTCGAGCCGTAGCCGGCAACCACGGGCGGTCTTGCGCTGCACGATCGTCCTCGTCAGTTCATGGACGGCGTGCATGATGGAAGCCTTCGGTCCGATGAGCGCCTGGGTCTGTTCGCCCGTTATGTCGGCACGCACCAGCTTCCCGTCGAATCCGGTCTCGACCTCCCCTTCCAGCCCGAACTCCTTCAGAAGGCCGTCCAAGAACTCCCGAACCACCTCGGCCTGCTCGGTGCCCAAGGTCTCGCCATCCTTACCATCACCCGCCACGGCTTTGACCTCTCCTTCTGCCCTTCGGCCTTTACGCGCCTGCTGTTTCCTACCGCGACCCGCCTTGGAGTCGCCCGGCTTGCCGCCTGGCTGCCGGCTCTTCGCTTTGGCGGCTCCCCTGGTCTTGCCACGATCCTTCGGCCGGGCGCCACCATCAGAACCCGGCTTACGTGGTGCCTTCCTCTTCCTCTGCCGGCTACGGCCTGACCGTCCCCGCCGTCCCTTGCTCTTCGGCTTGACCCGTACGATGGCATCCTGCCGCCCGATACCGAGGAATCCCGGCTTCGGTTCCTGCAGCACGTTGACCTCGGCCCGGTCGGCTTCGATCCCGAGCTCCTCGAGAGCGGCCTGGACAGCCAGTTCAACGGATGCGCCTTTGACCTCGACCCACTCGACCATCGATCTACCTTCTCCTCCGTCTGCGTTGTTTCTTAGCCGAGCCCTGCGGGCGGGGCGGCTTCTTACCGTCATCCGGTTCACCGTTATCGGGCTCCTTGGTAGCCGGCTTCCCCCCGTCGGGAGGAGGGCCGGGACGTCCGTCGATCTTGAAGATCAGCAGCTGCTGACCGGTCCGGAAGACGTTGCTGGTGGCGAAATAGAGGTTAAGTCCTGACGGCCAGATATACGAAATGACTCCGAACATCAACGGTAGTATCTTCGTCATACGCTGAACAGCTTCGGCCTGCGGATTGCTGGCACCAGACTGTTTCGGCGGGCTTAACAGCTTCTGTTGCATGTAGCCCGTAAGTATCACGAACCCGACCAGCAGCAGGTAGGGGATCGTCGCCACGGCGAACAGCCCTTCCGTGCCCACCACCTCGGACGGGGCCAGGTCGAGATCCATGGTCAGGAAACGCAGCGTGCCCTCAGATGCCGCCACCAGCAGGCTCGAGTCCGCCGGCAGGCTGTTGGCCGGATTCCGCAGCACCTGGAACAGCGCGAACCAGACCGGCATCTGCACCAGCAAGGGAAGAACGCAACCGAACGGGCTTACACCTCGCTCCCGGTAGAGCTCCATGACCTTCTGGTTCATGGTCTCCTGGTCGCCCTTGAACTCGCGGCGGATCCGCTCCATCTCCGGTTGGATCTCCTGCATCGCCCGGGTCGACCGGACCTGCTTGAGGGTGAGCGGGAACACCAACAGGTTGACAACGATGGTAAGGCATATGATGGCGAATCCATAGTTGGGAACAAGGTCGAAGAAGAAGGAAAGGATATTGCCGAGAATGGCCTGCAGGCCGTTCCAAATCTCGCTCACGGGCTGACCGCCCTTCTGTCAGGAACCGGGTCGTACCCTCCGGGCGACCACGGGTGGCATCGGCCGAGGCGCTTGAGCCCCATCCAGGCACCCCGCCGGAACCCGTGCTCGCCCAACGCCTCGTAGGTGTAGCGGGAGCAGGAGGGGAGGAACCGGCATGAACTCGGGATCATCGGCCCGATGGTGTGTTGCCACACGCGGATGAGGCCCTGACCGGCCATGGCCGGCAGCCTGAGCGCCGCGCCCGCCGGCCTCGACAGCCTCACCTTGCCCTCGCTCGGGGGAGGGTCGACGAGACTGCGTCTCGAATCCACTTGCGTAGCTCTTGGAAGGGGGCCGTGGCCACTGCGGGCGTGGCGATGAGCACGTAGTCGGTCGCCTCCGCGAGCGTTACCTCGCGCAACGCCGCCCGAAGGCGTCGCTTCGCCCGGTTGCGCACTACCGCGCCGCCCACCCGGCGGCCCACCACCAGACCGATCCTCGGCAGACCGCCGTCACGCCGCCGGGCAACCACGGTGATGCCACCCCGCCTGACGCGACGGCCATGCCGCAGCACCGCGTTGAACTCCACGGTGCCGCTCAGGCGCCGGATCCCGCCCCTGGATTCCGGAGAGGACGATCCGGCGGATGCGGCGGAAGCCGTACTCGGCGCGGTCGTCATCGTGCGTCTTCTCCTCTGCCTACAGGCCTTCGCGGTCGGTGTGCCACCCTTGCGGGCTGTACCCAAGGAATGCGTTGGACAGGGCGGCTCCCCCGGCTACCCACTCGTGTCGCGGCGGATCGTCTACCTGCTCAGGCCGAAAGCCGTTGGCGGCCCTTCTGGCGCCGTCTGTTCAGAATGGCGCGGCCCTGGCGCGTTCGGATGCGATGCCGGAACCCGTGCTTGCGCTTTCTGCGGCGATTGTTGGGTTGGTACGTGCGCTTCATTCGGGGTCCCTTGTCGGACAACCCGGGTACGGTGCCCGGTGCGGGGGATACGGCGTGCCCGGCCACGGCCGCGGCCTGCCGACACTTCCTTGAGGTCCCGCAAGATTACGGACATCCGGCCTGTTTTGCAAAGATCGCCCGGTTGCGAAGCGGAACCGGGCGCGGCAGGCGCCTTGCGCGTGGTCCATCCTGCCCACAAGAGAACGCGAAACTTTTTGCACAGAACGCCAAAATCTCTCCCGGTGGACCTCCTCACGCCTGTCAGCACTTCCCCTTACCGCCTGAAATGGTGTTATGGCGCGCGCCACCCTGTCTCCCCGCCTTCCGTGGTTGGATTTCCGCCCGTGCACCGGCGTTGGCACAGACGTAGGATGACCACCGGTCGGGCTCACTCGGTCCCACATCCCCAGGGGGCTTCCGCGTGCAGCGACTGGAGTCCGGCCGCCAGAGCAAGTGGAGTACTGCCGGGCGCGGGATGGAGTGGCGTGGCCAGCCCGTGCTTTGTTATCCACAACTGTGGACAGTGCTGTGGGTAACTGCACCCGCAGAGCCCGCCGGGAGGAGGAAATACTTGTCTAAGCCCGAACTCGCGCAGCATGATCCCGACTTCTCCTCCGCGTTGCGGACCCGGGTTGGGCCGGAGGGCTGGAAGAAGTGGTTCTCCTCCGTACGCCACGAAGTCGTCGAGGAGACCCTCTACCTGGTGGCGCCGTCCGACTTCCACATCCGGTGGCTCCGCAACAATTACCAGACCACGATCGACGAGGTAGCGGCATCCACGTACGGCCCGCAGACCGCGATCGAATACCTCGTCTCCGATCGGCCGGACCTCGGCGTAGAGCCGAACCCGGCGCCTGATCCGGCCGGCGAGCCGGTAGCCGAGGAAGCCCCGCTAACCCGCCCCGACCGGGCGCCGGTCCACGCTCCCAAGTTCCTCAGCAAATACGTCTTCGACACATTCGTCGCAGGCCAGTCCAACCAACTCGCCCTGGCGGCGGCCAAGCGGGTCTCCGAAGGCCCTGGCCAGAACTACAACCCGCTGTTCATCTACGGCGGGGCAGGCCTCGGCAAGACCCACCTCCTCCACGCCATCGGTCACTACATCCGGGCCAGCCGGCCCTCCGCGACCGTCCGCTACATGACCTCCGAGAACTTCTTCAACGAGTTCGTGGACGGCATCCGGACCAAGCGCATGGATTCCTTCAAGCATCGTTACCGGACCGTCGACGTGCTCCTACTCGACGACATCCAGTTCTTCGAGGGCAAGGAACAGGTCCTCGAGGAGGTGTTCCACACCTTCAACACCCTCCACGAGCTCGACCACCAGATGGTCCTGTCCTGCGACCGCCCTCCCAAGGACCTGGGTATCGAGGACCGGCTCCGCTCCCGCTTCCAGTGGGGCCTCCTCACCGATATCGGACCACCCGACCTCGAGACGCGCCTGGCCATCCTGCGCCGCAATGCCCGGGAGTACGCGTCCGCGACCGTGCCGGACGAGGTTCTCGACTTCATCGCCCGCCACGTCACCGACAACATCCGGGAGCTCGAGGGCGCCCTTACCCGGGTTACCGCCTCCGCCGCTCTCACCGAGCAGCAGATCTCGGTCGACCTGGCCCGCTCGGAACTGCGCGGTCTGATACCCGACCCGGCAACCACCCCGCCGACCGGCACCGAGATCCTCGAAGTCACGGCCGCCACATACGGCCACGCCCTCGCCGACCTCCAGGGGCCCAGCCGCGTCCAACCCCTCGCCACCCATCGCCAGGTGGCCATGTACCTCTGCCGGGAACTCACCGACCTGTCGCTTCCCAAGATCGGCAAGGTCCTCGGCGGCCGCGACCACACCACCGTCATGCACGGCATCAACAAGATCAAGAAGACACTCACCAAGGATCCGGAGCTGGCGCGCCAGGTCTCGCACCTGTCCGGAATCCTGTGGAAAAGATGAGGGTCTTCCCCAGCCGTTCGCTCCTGCCGATCCGGCCTGGGTATAACGTCGCGGACAATCCCCCGATCACCTGACCGGCCCGGCCCGATCATGAGCAGTCACCCATCAACGACGCCAGCGCTACGAGGTCGACCGGCTGACCTGGGGTATCAGCCGCCGCGGTCGGTCCGACGCGTGACTTCCCCGGCCGACGCAGCCAGGCCCGGACGGACATCTATCCACATTCCACAGGGCCTACTACCACGACTGGTAGAGAATTCAAGAAACTAGTAGTCGAGAGCGGGAAGGATCTAGCAGTGCATATCCGAGCTGATCGGGATGATCTGGCCGAGGCATTCGGTCGCGCGAACCGTGGCGCTGGAGTCAGGACGGCCCTGCCGGCCCTCCAGAGCGTTCGTTGCCAAGCCGAAGCCGGACAACTGGAAATCACCGGGAGCGATACGGAGGTCACGATCCGGACCTCCGTGAAGGTGGAGGTCATGGAGGCGGGCGCCGTTCTCGTCCCGGGCCGCACGATGACCGACGCCATCCGGAGAATGCCGGAGGGAGCGGTTTCCATCCGGTCCGAGGAGGGGGCGGTGGAGCTGTCCGGCAACGGGCCGACCTTCACAATCCGGGTGCTATCGCTGGAGGACTACCCGAAGCTGCCCGAGCCCGACCTGACCGGAGCTATCGAGATGGACGGGAACCAACTGGTGGAGGCGCTCTCTCAGGTGCTGGTGGCCGCCTCGAACGATGCGTCGCGGCCGATCCTGACCGGTCTCCTGATGGAGAACTACGAGGAGGGCCTGCGGCTGGTGGCGACCGACAGCTACCGCCTGGCGATCCGGAACCTTCCGGGGCTCGAGGTGCGGGAGGGGGCGCTGATACCCGCACGAGGCCTGAAGGAGTTGGCCCGCACCGTGGCCGCCGAGCAGGTCAAGGTCGCGGTCCGCGAGCGGGAGGCCGTGTTCGCCTCGGAACGGGGTTCGTTGAGCATCCGCCTGATCGAAGGCACTTTCCCGAACTACCGGCAGCTGCTCCCGGACGACTACCCGGCCGCGGTGGAGTTCGACAAGGATCGGCTGCTGGAGGCGGTGGGACGCGCCGCCGTGGTCGCGGATGAGCATGTGCCGGTGCGGTTGAAGATCACCCCTGACGCGGTCGAGATGTCCGTGAGCCGTAGCGACCTGGGTGGAGAGGTCGAGATGCTCGAAGCCACCGTGAGTGGCGAGTTGGACGAGCTGACTATCGCCTTCAATGCGCGGTATCTCCAGGACGGCATCACGGCGGTGCCGGGCCCTCGGATCCGTATGGAGGTGAAGGACAGCAACCGTCCCAGCATCATCCGGGCGGACGGGAGCCAGAGCTTCCGCTACCTGTTGATGCCCGTGCGCGTCTGACGGCGCCGTGGCTCGAGGAGGGTACTGAAAAGTGTCCCGGTAGCCCGATGGCCGGAGATGAAACCCCAGGTAGAGGTATCGTGGACCAACCAATCCCCGTCTTTTTCAGCACCCTCCCAGGAGGCGCCAGGGGGTGAGGCTTGCCTGGCTGGAGGTGTCCGACTTCCGTAGCTACCGGCGGATCCGATGGGCGCCGGATCCGAGGATCAACGTGGTGGTGGGCCGGAACGCGTCCGGCAAGACCAACCTCCTGGAAGCAGTGGGTTACCTGGCGTCCCTGCGGTCGTTCCGGGGGATTCCGGACGCCGCTCTGGTGCGAATGGGCGCGGAACGGTCGGTCCTCCGGGGAGAGGTGGTCACCCCGGATCGGACCACGCGGATCGAGGTGGAGCTGCCGAAGGCGGGGCGTCGCCGGGCCCAGGTCAACGGGACCCGGTTGGCGCGCCTGGCGGATCTGGTGGGGGAGGTACGCACGATCACGTTCCTGCCGGACGACCTGGACCTGATCAAGCGGGGGCCCTCCCGCCGGCGAGGGCTGCTCGACTCGGTGGCGGTCCAACTGTGGCCAGGCGCCTACCGAGACCAGCAGGAATACGAGCGAGCGCTCCGGCAGCGGAACATGCTCCTCAAGCAGATGGGTCGCCGGACCGATCCGATCACGCTGGAGGTCTGGGACGAGCGGCTGGGCCGGGCGGGCGCGCGGGTCATGGCTCGCCGGCGGGCCGTGGTGGAAGCCATCGAGGAGCGGGCCGGCGTCGCCTACCGGGCACTGGCGGGCGATGCCACCGGGGTGCGGATCGACTACCGGTCGAAGTGGGGAGCCGCGACCGCCTCGGATCGGTCCGGCTGGGAGGAGGCTCTCAGGAAGGCCCTCGGGGAGGCGCGGCCCGCCGATCTCGAGCGCCGGGTCTCGACGGTGGGGCTCCATCGGGACGATGTGCGGCTGCTCCTCGACGATCGGGACTCGCGGATCCAGGCCAGCCAGGGCGAGCAGCGCACCCTCACCCTTGCCCTTCGCCTGGCGTCCCACCGGGCGGTGGAGCAGTCGGTGGGCCAGCCCCCGTTGCTCCTGCTGGACGACATCTTCTCGGAGCTCGACGAGGAACGCTCGGCGGCGCTGGCCCGGTCCCTACCGGCCGCCCAGACGTTCATCTCGACGGCTCGGGACGAGGAGGTCCCGCTTCCTGCCGGCCGTCGGTGGCGCCTACGCGACGGAATCCTGGGATGACGGAACGCTGGTCGCCGGACCAGGTGGAGGAGGCGCTGGAAGCCTTCGACGGAACCGAGTCCCGGGCCCTGCGCGTCCTCTGGGAGATACAGGAACTCGAGCGGGGCCGTCGGAGGCGGAAGGAGCGCCTGGACGAGGACATGGTGTCCTTCGGAGACATGATCCAGTCCATCCTGGCCGGCCTCGGAGTGGCCGACCTGGATCGGATCCGGGAGCTCGACGAGCGTTGGGAGGAGGTGGCGGGCCCGCAATGGGGTTCCAATTCCGTCCCGGTCGTGGTACGTAACGGGGAACTGTTGGTAGAAGCCTCGGATCCGCGCCTGGTCCGCATGCTCCGGCACGACGCCGAGCGGCTCGTGGTCCGTATCGCGGAGCGCTTCGGTAGGTCATTCGTGACCTCGGTCCGGGTGGTCGGGCCACCGTGGCGCAGGGGGTGGTGAGGAGTGAGAGCGCGAATGGTAGTTGCTTTGTCTAAACCCGCAGGTCAGGACCTATTTCTGAGGGGCGTGAATGTTGGCTTTGCGGCCAGGGTCGGGTACAATCCGGTCACGGTGGAAGAGACCCACCGGCCGGCTTGCGCGGCCCTCCGCCCGACCAAGGACTGCATGTGACCCTGGACCGACCCTCGAGCTATGGCGCGAGCGATATCAAGGTACTGCCCGGTCTCGAGGCGGTACGCCGCCGGCCCGGCATGTACATCGGCACGACCGGCCCCCGGGGCCTTCACCACCTGGTCTGGGAGGTGGTGGACAACTCGGTCGACGAGGCCATGGCTGGCTGGGCCGACAACATCGACGTGGTGCTGGAGGCGGACGGAAGCTGCCGGGTGTCGGATGACGGTCGCGGGATTCCGGTGTTGCGGCATGCCCAGACCCGGAAGTCCGCCCTCACCACGGTCCTCACCACCCTCCACGCCGGAGGCAAGTTCGAGGAGGGCGCCTACACAGTGTCGGGTGGCCTCCACGGGGTGGGCATATCGGTGGTGAACGCGCTCGCCGCCCGGTTCGTGGCCGAAGTGGAGCGGGACGGGTTCCGGTGGTCGCAGTCATTCGAGCGCGGCAAGCCGAGTGGGCCGCTGGTGAAGGAGCGCCCGTCCCGCGAGACCGGTACCACCATCACGTTCTGGCCCGACCCCGAGGTGTTCACCGACACGGTGGACTTCAAGTACGCCACGGTGGCGCAACGGCTCCGGGAACTGGCCTTCCTCAACAAGGGGCTCCGCGTGCGCCTGACGGACAAACGGAACGGCAGCCGCGCGGAGACCTTCCGCTACAAGGGCGGCCTGCGGGACTTCATCCTCCACCTCAACAGCCGCCGCGAGGCCCTGCACGGGCGGATCCTCTACCTGGAGGACGAGGCGCCGGAGGCGGAGCTGCAGGTCGCTCTCCAGTGGACCAACTCGTTCAACGAGAACCTGATCAGCTTTGCCAACAACATCAACACGCACGAGGGCGGCACCCATGAGGAGGGCTTCCGCACCGCCCTCACGAAAGCCGTCAACGAGTTCGCCCGCTCCAAGAACCTCCTCAAGGACAAGGATCCCAACCTGACCGGCGAGGACGTGCGGGAAGGCCTGACCGCGGTGGTGTCCGTGAAGGTGCGCAACCCGCAGTTCGAGGGGCAGACCAAGACCAAGCTCGGCAACACCGAGATCCGTAGCTACGTGCAGAAGTCCCTCAACCGGATGCTGCCGGAGTGGTTGGAGCGCTACTCGCCGGACGCCCGGCGGATCGTGGACAAGGCTCGCCAGGCGCAGCACGCCCGCGAGGCGGCTCGCAAGGCCCGTGACGTGATACGGCGCAAGTCGTTGCTCGCCTCCTCCCGGCTGCCCGGCAAGCTGGTGGACTGTTCATCCGGCAATCCCGAGATCGCCGAGTTGTTCATCGTGGAGGGGGATTCGGCGGCCGGACCGGCGAAGAACGGGCGGGACTCCATGTTCCAGGCGGTGCTTCCCATCCGGGGCAAGATCCTGAACGTGGAGAAGGCCCGGCTGGCAAAGGCCCTCCACAACAAGGAGATACAGGCCCTGATCACCGCGATCGGCACCGGCATCGGGGAGGACTTCGAGATCGGCAAGGCGCGGTACCACAAGGTCATCCTTCTCACGGACGCCGACGTGGACGGCGCCCACATCCGGACCCTGCTGCTGACCTTCTTCTTCCGCCACATGCGGCCCCTGATCGAAGCCGGCTACGTGTACGTCGCCGTGCCGCCCCTCTACCGGGTCAAGGTCGGGCGGCGGGTCAGCTACCTGGCCGACGATGCCGAGCTGGCGGCCTTCAAGGAGTCGCATCCGAAGGCCCGGCCCACCCGGTTCAAGGGCCTAGGCGAGATGAACGACTCCGAGCTGGGAGACACCGCTCTCCATCCCGACACCCGGACCCTCGTCCAGGTGGACATGGCGGACGCGACAGAGGCCGACCACGTCTTCTCGACCCTGATGGGCGGTGACGTGGCCGCTCGCAAGGAGTTCATCCAGCAGAACGCCGGCGATGTCCGGTTCCTGGACATCTGAGCGGGAGGAACGCAGCGTGCCGGAGCTCGAGAGGGGAGGCGCCGCCGCCCGCCTGGCGGTCGACATAAACGACGAGATGTCCAAGTCCTTCGTGGACTACGCCATGTCCGTGATCGTGTCGCGGGCGCTGCCGGACGTGCGGGACGGGCTCAAGCCGGTGCAGAGGCGGATCATCTACGCCATGGACGACATGGGGGTGGGGCCGCGGAGTTCCCATCGCAAGTCGGCCACGGTGGTGGGTGAGGTGATCGGTAAGTACCACCCGCACTCCAACGACGCCATCTATGACGCCCTCGTCAGGATGGGCCAGTCCTTCTCCCTCCGGTACCCGCTCATCCACCCGCAGGGCAACTTCGGCACGACCGACGATCCGCCGGCGGCGATGCGCTACACGGAATGCAGGCTGGCTCAGCTGGCAGGGGTGCTGCTCGACGGCATCGACGAGGACACGGTGGACTTCGCCGACAACTTCGACGGTTCCGAGCAGGAGCCGGTCGTGCTGCCCGCCCGCTTCCCCAACCTGCTGGTCAACGGCTCGCAGGGCATCGCGGTGGGCATGGCCACCAACATCCCGCCCCACAACCTGGGGGAGGTCATCGACGCCTGCCTGTTCGGACTTGACAACCCGGACGCCGGTCCCGAGGAGTACCTGTCGATCGTCAAGGGTCCCGACTTCCCCACCGGCGGCTACGTGATCGGGACCAAGGGAGTGAAGGACGCGCTGGTGTCGGGGCGGGGCTCGGTCCGGATGCGGGCGGTGACCGATGTCGAGCCGATCCGCAAGAACCGCACCGCCATCGTGGTCACCGAGCTGCCCTACCAGGTGAGCCAGGATCGGGTCATGGCGCGGATCGCCACCCTCGTCCAGCAGAAGACGCTGGAGGGTATCTCCGACCTGCGCAACGAGTCCTCCGCCCGCGTGGGCGTGCGGCTGGTCATCGAGCTCAAGAAGGACGTCAACCCCAAGGTGGTGCTGAACAACCTGTTCAAGCACACCAACCTCGAGGAGAACTTCGGCGTCAACGCGGTGGCCCTGGTGGACGGGGTGCCGCGCACCCTCAACATCGCCGAGTTGGTCCAGTACTTCCTCGACCACCAGATGGAGGTCATCGAGCGACGCACCCGCTTCCGCCTGAAGCGGGCGCAGGCCCGCGCCCACATCCTCGAGGGGCTGATCGTGGCGGTGGACAACATCGACGAAGTGATCGCGGTGATCCGGGGGAGTGAGGACGTCGCCTCGGCCCGGGCCGCTCTCATGGACCGGTTCCCGCTGTCGGAGATACAGGCCCGAGCCATCCTCGACATGGCCTTGCGCCGCCTCACCTCGCTGGAGACCGCCAAGCTACGCGACGAACTCGCCGGGCTGGTGAAGTTGATCGCCGAGTTGAGCACCATCCTGGCCGATCCGGTCCGGCGCCGGGCGATCATCGCCGGCGAGCTCCAGGCCACCCGCGAGGCCCACGGAGGCGCTCGCCGCACCCAGGTCATGCCGGCCGAGTCCGAGCTGTCCCTGGAGGATCTCATCGCCGACGAGGAGATCATCGTCACGGTGTCGGCCAAGGGGTACGTCAAGTCGGTGGCGGCCAACGCCTACCGGGCCCAGGGCCGGGGCGGTAAGGGGGTGAAGGCGGCGGCGCTGCGCGGCGACGACTACCTGACCCACGTGATCCATACCACCGCTCACTCCTACCTCCTCTTCTTCACCAACCGGGGACGCGTTTACCGGGTCAGGGCGCACGAGATCCCCCGCAAGGCCCGTACCGCCCGGGGGGTCCTCGCCCACAGCGTGCTACCGCTGGATCCCCAGGAGCGCATTGAGGCGATCGTGGACACCCGCGACTACGAGTCATACCGCTACATGGTGATGGTGACCAGGAAGGGGAAGGTCAAGCGCACCGCCTTCCGGGAGTACGACAGCCGCTACGCCCGGCTGGTGGCGATCCGGCTGGCCGAAGACGACGAGGTGGTGACCGTTCACTCCACCGACGGCAAGAGCGACCTGCTCCTCTTCACCCGCCGGGGGATGGGGATTCGCTTCTCGGAGAACGACGTCCGCGCCCGGGGCAGGGCCACACAGGGCGTTATCGGGATCCGCCTCAATCCGGGGGACGAGGTGGTGGGAGCGGCCGCCACGCTGGAAGGCGACGACATCCTGCTGCTGACCTCCGGAGGTTTCGGGAAGCGCGTGCGGTCGGCGCTGTTCAAGCGCCAGGCCAGGGCCGGCAAGGGCGTCAAGGCCATGAAGCTCACGAAGGTACGAGGGGAGATGGTGGGCGCCCGGGCGGTTACTCCAGGGAGCCAGGTGATGATCGTCTCCACCGGCGGCGTCGCCATACGCACCGCCACCGACTCGATCAGCCGCCAGAGCCGTATCGCCAGCGGCGTGAAGGTGATGAACCTGCCTGACGGCGCCAGTGTCGCCAGCTTCGCTCCCGTTCCCATGGACACAGGCATCGCTACCGGGGCGAAGTGACGGAGGCGCGGTTGGGGGCCTGGTCCGCCCCGCCCACCACGCAACGCCGGGTTCGCCGGATTCTCCGCAAGTTCGATCCGTGGACGGTCATGAAGGTGTCCGCGGTCCTGTCCGCGCTGGCCGCGCTCGGGCTGGTGCTGCTGTCGGTGATGGTCTGGGCGGTGATCTCCCGGCTCGGCCTGGTGTCCGCATTCGACGAGGCCGCCGCCCGGGTGGCGCTGATCGAGCCCGGCGAGTCGCTCTTCAAGACGGGCGGCGAGTACCTGCGCGGCATGATCCTGCTGGCGGCCAGCTGGATGGCCGGGACCACCGCCACGCTGACCGTGGGGGCGGTGCTGTACAACCTGCTGGCGGACCTGGTCGGCGGGATCGAGTTCACGGTGCTGGAGGAGGTGCCGGTGGATACCGCCCGGCACGACCCCGGGGGACGATCACTCGTCGGGGGGATGTGATGGCGACCGTACGGCGGGTGAGGCGCGTGATCCGCAAGTTCGATCCGTGGACGGTGTTCAAGGTGTCGCTCCTCCTGCACGTGGTGTTCGCAGCCGCCACGTTGATCGGCCTGCTCCTCATGTGGTCCCTGGTGGAGAGGGCGGGCATCCCCGCCTCGCTCGACCGGTTCCTGATCACTATCAGCCTGGTTGACGAGGGCTCGGTCTTCTTCGACAACGGGAGCCGGTTCATCCGGGTGGCGATCTTCTTCTCGGTGGTGTTCGGGGCGGCGATGACCCTGCTGACCACGCTGGCGGCGGTGTTCTACAACCTGACGTCCGACGTGGTGGGCGGCGTGGAGGTGGTCATGCTGGAGGAGACATTGCAGGTGCCGGCGGCCCCGGTGCCCAGCCCCCCGGATCCGGACCCGGAGACCCCACCCGAGGGCTCCGCCGAGATGCCCACCCTGGCCGGCGACCGCTGGTGGAGTAGTTTCTAGCTGTACGTCTCTAGTTTCCGTCAACCACCAACCAGGGACTGATCACCTAGGCGGCGGCGAACCGGGCCACCTGCATGCCGGCGTCCTGGGCCAGGCGTACGAAGACCCCTTCCGGATCACCGGGACCGCCGGCGCCGCGCGGGTAGGCGCCGCGCGCGGCGGCCAGGATGGCCGCGCCGAAGCACACCGCGTCGAGGAATCTCGCCTCGTCCGAGACGCCGTGGACCACGGATGCGCTCCCCTCGGCGTCACGGAACTCGAGATCGACCCGGACCGCCTTCCACGCCGAGTCTGTGGGGGCCGGGCAGCATGCCACATCCGGCCAGGGAAGGGGGTTCTCCCCCCAGCCGGCCCACAGCGACCCGACCGGCTCGGGGAATGTGACCGCCCGGCCGGCCCGGAGCGGCCGGCCCGCCACGGTCCACGCCAGGCGGGCGTTGACCGGCTCGGCCGACCGGGGAAGCATCGACAGGGCCAGCGCGGCGGCCAGGCCCGCCCCGCTCCCGGCTCCGCTGACGATCGTGGCGCCGGGGGCTACGGCGAAGCGGGCCGGCAGGTCGGCGGAAACCACCACGGGCAGGCCCAGATCGCACGCCTCCTCGACGAGCGGGAGGCAGGCGGCGGTCACGGCGTCGACAGCGAGCACGTCCCAGCCGGCCACCGAGCCCGGTGGTGCTGCGGAATCCGGGCCGGTCTGCAACCGGCCGATCTCCACACCCGGGTCGGCCTGGAGCACCCGGATCACACGGTTGCTCCGATCGCCGCCCGTGTGGAGAGCGATTCGATGGGTCACCGATGGCCCACGGGATGCCAGGTGCCGGGTGTGGCGGGGGGCTCCGTGTAGGCCGAGGCCCGCAACCTCCACGAGGTCACCGCGGCAGCGGCCGTCGCCAGCAGGGCCAGTGCCAGGAGCGTTCGGAACTTCATGCCGGAGAGTCTACGAGTTTGCCGTTGCCTAGTTGGCGGCGCGGCAGCGCGGCCCTCTCCACCGGAGAGCGGCGGTCGGCTCACGAGATCGGCCAAGGGGGTTGAAAGCGTCACACCCTCACGATACGTTGCTGGTTGCCAAGCACCACTACCGGCCGAAGGCTCTTGCCGATCGGTTCGGCCGGCCTGGAGGGAACATACAGGGCTTCATGGAGCGAGCCGCCGAAACCCGGCATCCGGTCGGGCACGGCCGACCACGCTCCGAGCCACGGTGGCGGCGGCGGGGGAGGGCCCGGTGCGGGACGCGTTTGGGCGATTTTCGCGTTCTTGTCGGGCCGAGGAAACCAGGTCCATCATCCTGAGCGGCGACACCTCCACCCGCAACCCCTAACCCCCCGCCATGCCCCCATCCGCGGTTCCTCAGGATCAGGGCGTCATGGGTGGTGCGGTGTTCCTCAGGTTCGGGGGCTGCAATGTTCTTGAGGCGTGGGGCGTCATGGGTGGTGCGGTGTTCCTGAGGATCGAGGCGTGCCACAATCGCGCCGCATGGATGAATCACTGAGGGCCGATCTAGTGGCCCGCCTTGCCGCCGCCGGCGATCCCGACCGGGCGGAGGGCCAGCAGCGATACATGAAGTCAGAACTCCCCTTTCACGGGGTCCGGGTGCCCGAGGTGCGGCGCCTGGCCGGGGCGGTCGTCAGGGACCATCCGCTGACCGATCCCGATGCCTGGGAGGAGACCGTTGTCGGGATATGGCGGGCGGCCACACACCGGGAGCAGCGCTACGGGGCCATCGAGTTGGCCTACGCCCGGCCCTACCGAGGGTGGCTGCGGCCCGATCGGCTGGCGATGGTGGACGAGATGATCGTTACCGGCGCCTGGTGGGACTACGTGGATCAACTGGCGAGCAAGCACATGGGCCACCTGCTCGGTACGTACCCGGCGGACATCCGTCCGGTACTGCTCTCGTGGGCGGAGGACGACGACATATGGCGGCGCCGGACCGCGATACTGGCCCAACTCCGGTTCAAGGACCGTACCGATCCCGACCTCCTCTTCACCGTGATCGAACCTTCCATCGCCCGCAAGGAGTTCTTCCTGCGCAAGGCGATCGGATGGGCGCTGCGGGCGTACTCCAAGACCTGCCCCGACGCGGTGACCCGCTACGTGGAGGCCAACCGCCGCCGTCTCTCCCCCCTCAGCAGGCGCGAGGCCATGAAGGCGCTGGATTCCTAGTGGCCTGCGGCCACCGATCCGGCGGTAATCGGGGGTGGCGCATCCACCCACCACACGAGATCTCTTAATACCAACACTTGCAAGATGGACTCATAGCAACTTCAATTGAGAAGAAGGCAACGTGAGGACTCCCGGTGCACGAGCCAGCTGAAGAGGCATCGCAGGACCGCCACGACCACCATGACCACGGTCACGGCCATGGTCACGATCACGCGCCGGCTCCAGGACACCACGACGACCATGATCACGGTCACGACCATGACCACAGTCACGGCCATGGTCACGATCACGCGCCGGCTCAAGGAGTGCTCTCCAAGCTGAAACACCTTGTCGTGCCTCACTCCCACGACCACAGCGAGACGATCCAGTCGGCCGACGAGTCGAGCGAAGAGGGGATACGGGCCGCATGGATCGGGCTGGCCGGCATGATGGCGACCGCGGTGGCACAGGTAGTCATCGTTGCTCTGTCGGGTTCGATCGCGTTGCTGGCTGACACCATCCACAACCTTGGCCATGCCGCTACCACGATCCCGTTGATCGTGGCGTTTCGCATGGGCCGCTGGCGAGCTACCAAGCGATACACCTACGGCTTCCGGCGAGCCGAGGACCTTGTCGGGCTGTTCATCGGGTTGATCATCCTGGCAAGCGTGGCGATCATCATTTGGGAGTCCGTCGACGCCTTGATCAACCCGCGAGTGGTGACCAATCTCTGGTGGGTGTTCGCGGCGGGGATCGTGGGTTTTCTCGGAAACGAGATCGTGGCTGTCTATCGGATCCGCGCCGGTCGGCGGATTGGCTCTGCGGCACTCATTGCTGAAGGCCAGCATGCACGAGCGGATGGACTGACATCGATCGCGGTTGCGATCGGCATGGTCGGAGTCTGGCTCGGCTACCCCCGAGCCGACCCGATCGTGGGATTCCTGATCGCGATCGTGATTCTTGGAATCCTCGTATCGTCAATGCGTACCGTTGTGAGGCGGCTGATGGACGGTGTCGACGAGGGGCTGATTGACCACCTCACCGCGACAGTCAAAGAGACACCCGGTGTGGTGGCAGTCGACACGGTGCGCGCCAGGTGGTCGGGCCATCGGATGTCGGGGGAGGTCGCAATCCAGATCGACCCGGCGCAGACTGTGCTCCGAGGCCACCGAATCGCCGAAGAGGTAGAACACGCCGTACTTCATGCCGTGCCCAACACGGATAGCGTTGTCGTCCATTTGCATCCTGCGGTCCCGGCAGATGAGGCGTCGAGTCTGCATGAGCTCTCGGGCCACCACGCCAGTCGCGAGGCCAGGGAGGCGTACAGAGCCCGCCAGGCCTCTCACTAGTTGCTAGTTGCTAGTTTATGTTGGATTATACTGAGCACTGAGCACTGAGCACTGAGCACTAGACCGGGTCGAAGTCGACCGTGAGGCCCTGGTAGATAGGGTCGTAGTAGCCGCCACCGTCCAGATAGTCGGGATTCCATGACTTGGCTCCGGACCCCACCCTCCGGTAGACGAAGGGCGACTGGTGCAACCTCTCCCGGTGGAACCGGCCATCGGGACCGGAGGGGATGTCGGTGCCGTCCCCGTACAGCAGGAGACCCCCGTCGGCGTAGACCTCGTGTTGGGGGTCGATGTCCCGGTACTCGTGGCTGGCGTTGATCAGCTTGTGCCCGAGTTCATGGGCGACGGTCTTCCAGGAGTTGGCCCTCGACAGGTTGGTGAGGGTGATGACGCCCCGCAGATGGCGCGGGATCGTGTCCCGGTGCGAGTAGCCCGGGAAGGACAGGGCGTTGGTGGCAACGGTCTTCAACTGCCAGGTACGTTCGTCGATCCGGTCATGGAAGGACATGAAGACGTCCTCGAGGACCAGGAGATGGATCCGCCGGTCATGCTCCGGTCCCGTGCCGATCACGCTCTCGAACACGGCCAGAGCACCGGGCGACAGCCTGGACGGCCGCCTCTGGCGCTCCCTGTAGAGGTTGGCGTAGCGACCACCGGGCAGTTCCGAGCCCGGCGGCTCGGCATGGAGAACTAGCAGCTCCGGGTCGACCGGCCCGGTCCGGACCGAGACGACGGCCAACTGCACCCCGACCGCGCCGAAGATCCGGCGGGCCTCCGCCACGCCGTCGAGCACCATGTCGAGTTCCACTTTCCGCCGGTGGGCCGGTTCCAGGTTGGCCGGATAGAAGATGCCTATGTCAACGGTGGCTCCTCCGTCCTCCAGGTCGGCGTTGAAGGACTCCAGGTCGATCGGGACCGGGACCCCCCACTCGGTCCGGCCCCCCGTGCCGTTCCCGGTCTGTGTAAGTTGTCCGCCATGAACCGACATGGGTGTCCTGATCGCTGTAGACGAGCGCTTCGGGGCCATCCTACGTCGGGCCGGGCTCTCCGACCGCTGCGAGTGGGCCGGTTACGAGAACCCGTCCCCGAGGGGCGGGAGAGATGACTACGGCAACCGCCGTGGAACGCCACGGGCCGTCGCGGGACGCCACCGCCACCGGTGCGAACCTGCTCGACATCGAGAACCTGGCGGTCCGCTTCGAACTGCCCACCGAGACGATCCGTGCGGTCAGCGGCGTGAGCCTCAAGGTCGCTCCCAGCGAGACCTTCGCGCTGGTCGGGGAGTCCGGTTCCGGCAAGAGCGTTTCCATGCTGTCCGTCATGGGCCTGCTGCCCTCGCCGCCCGCGCTGGTGTCGGGGTCCATCCGGCTGGAGGGTCGCGAGATCGTCGGTATGCCGGCCAGGGAGTTGAAGCGCATCCGCGGCCGGGACGTGGCGATGGTCTTCCAGGAGCCGATGTCCTCGCTGAATCCTGTCCATCGGGTTGGCCGCCAGATCGGCGAGAGCCTCCGCATACATCGGGGCTTCACGAAGGCCGAGGCCCGGCGACGGGCTATCGAGCTTCTCGACCGGGTCGGCATACCGTCCGCCGCATCGCGGGTGGACGACTACCCGCACGAGTTCTCGGGAGGCATGCGCCAGCGCGCCATGATCGCCATGGCCCTGGCGTGCGAGCCCAAGCTGCTCATCGCCGACGAACCGACCACCGCTCTCGACGTGACCGTCCAGGCCCAGATCGTCGACCTGGTGCGCGAGGTCCAGGACGAGTACCGGCTGGCGGTCGTGTGGATCACCCATGACCTGGGCGTCGTGGCCGAGATAGCCGATCGGGTGGCGGTCATGTACGCAGGTCGCATAGCCGAGACCGGTCCCGCCCACGAGATCTACCGTTCGACCCGGCATCCCTACACGTCCGGATTGCTGCGCTCGATCCCGCGGCTGGACCGGCCCGTGACCACCCGCCTCGCCGAGATTCCGGGTTCGCCCCTGCGCGTGGCCGAGGAGTTGAGAGGCTGCCCATTCGACGCGAGGTGTCCCCTCGCTGGGGAGGGGTGCAGCGAGGCGCTTCCCGAATTGGAGGAAGTGGGCCCCGGCCGGCACGGCTCGGCTTGCATACACCATCACCAGATGGGTGATCCTTCCGACCTGTGGTCGGAGGGATCCGTACCCGGGGAGCAGGCGGTTCCAGGGCAGGGTGGGGACGTGGTCGCCTCCGTCCGGCGTCTTCGAGTGCACTTTCCGGTGGTCCGCGGACTCGGCCGATCCCGTTCCGGAGTGATACGGGCGGTGGATGGAGTGGACCTGGACGTGCGCCGCGGCCGGACCCTGGGCGTGGTCGGTGAGAGCGGCTGCGGCAAGACCACGCTGGGCCGGGCCCTCGTAGCCCTTGTCCGACCCACCGCGGGGACGATCGAGATCGACGGGAAGCCGATAGACCCCCGGAGCGGCAGGCACCGGAGAACCGTGCAGATGATCTTCCAGGATCCCTTCTCGGCGATGAACCCGGGTATGCGGGTGGGGGATGTGATTGCGGAGCCGCTGCGCATCCATAGGCTCGGGACACCGGAGGAGATCCGGGAACGAGTGTCCGAACTGCTCACCCAGGTAGGGCTTCCCACCGACGCCGGCCGGAGACACCCGCACGAGTTCAGCGGCGGGCAGAGGCAGCGGATCGCCGTCGCCCGCGCCCTGGCGGCCGATCCCGAGGTGATCGTCTGCGACGAGCCGGTCTCGTCCCTGGACGTCTCGGTCCAGGCCCAGGTCGTGAACCTGCTGGCCGACATACAGGCGGCTACAGGCATGGCGCTCGTCTTCATCGCCCATGACCTGGCGGTGGTGCGCCACGTTTCCCACGAGGTGGCCGTGATGTACCTCGGCGAGATCGTGGAGCGAGCCCCGCGCGACCAGCTCTACCGGGAGCCGCTCCACCCCTACACGAAGGCGCTCCTGGCCGCGGTGCCGGCGCCGGAGCCGGGCGTCTCCCACCCCGGCACACGCACCCGGCTCGTGGGGGACCTACCGAGCCCGGCCGACCCCCCGGCCGGCTGTCGCTTCCACACCCGGTGCCCGGTGGCGGTGGAAGGCCTGTGCTCGACGATCAAACCGGCTCTCACCGAGTCCGCCCCCGGTCGGTGGGTGTCCTGCCACTTGGTGAATCCACCCAGGCAGCAGCGGTCTTAGGCGCCAAGAGGGTTCCTGGCGTCAGGCGCGGACAAGGTGCTCTCCAGCCGACCCTACGGCCAACCGTTTGGGGTACGCTTGGCAGGCTGATGGAAGCCGGGCCGATGACCAGTTGTTCGTCCGGCGCGCTTCCCGCGTGGGGGAGAAAGGGATGACAACAATGCGAAGGTTTGCATCATCGAAGGCGCTGATTCTCGTCCTCGTGCTCGGTCTGATGGCAGCGGCGTGTGGCGGCGAGGACACGTCCGCGGACGAAGTGAGCGCCGCGCAGGCACAGGCGGCGGCCGCCCAGTCCGAAGCCGCGGCCGCCCAGTCCGATGCGGAGTCGGCTCAGGCGGAGGCGGAGTCGGCTCAGGCGGAGGCCGAAGCGGCGGCAGCGGCGCTGGCCCAGGCCCAGGCCGATCTGGAAGCAGCCGAGGCTGCGGCCTCAGAAGCCATGGAGGGGGACGAGGCCTCCCAGTCGGCGTTGGCCGACGCGCAGGCAGCCCTCGAGGAAGCCGAGGAAAGGGCTGCGGCGACGGCTGAAGCCTCCGAGGCGGCGGTGGCCGCCGCGGAGTCCGCCCTTGCTGAGGCCGAGCAGATGCTCGACGAGGCGATGATGGAGCAAGAGGCCGCCGCAGGACCGGTAACGGTACGGGCGGCTATCACCGGCGACGAGGCGACCCTCAACCCGTACACGTACATCAGCGGCTTCCCCGGATGGAACCTGCTGATGCTCCAGTACGACTCGCTCATGCAGCTCGACGCCGACGGCATACCCCAGCCGTGGCTGGCGGACACCGTTTCCGTCAACGCGGACCTGACCGAGTACTCCTTCACGATGGTCGAGGGCGTCACCTGGCACGATGGGCAGCCCTTGACGGCGCACGACGTGGACTTCAGCGTCGACTACTACATCAACAACGTGGAGGCCAGCCGGTTCGCCCGGGACCTCAGGGGGGTCGAGGACCTCGTGGTGACGGGCGACTACAGCGCGACCTTCGTGCTCGGCAGCCCGAAGGCCGGCTTCGAGCTGGCCGCCCTCGCTGACATTCCGATCATCCCGCGCCATGTGTGGGAAGGAGTCGAAGTGCCGTCCGAGCACGACTTCGGCGCTACCAACATCGGGACCGGTCCGTACAAGCTGGTCGAGTACGTCGAGGGCCAGAGCTACCGCTTCGAGGCCAACCCCGACTACTTCCGTGGCGCACCGGCGGTGGAGGAGCTGGTGGTGATCGTCTACGCCGACGACGCCGGCGCCCAGGCCGCCATCCGCACCGGTGAGGTCGATGTGATCTTCGAGCG
This sequence comes from bacterium, assembly GCA_028820935.1. Taxonomy (NCBI): domain Bacteria; species bacterium. Next base: position 44,279 of record JAPPHZ010000032.1, read on the forward strand.
CATACCTCCGGAGCAAATCCCTCTGCTGGACGCCCAAGATCCGCTGGACATCGCCCTCGGACCCGAGTTCACCACCCAGATGATCAACTACGACGCCTCGAAGCGCCCCTTCGACGACGTGGCTGTCCGCCAGGCCATCAACCTGGCAATGGACCGCCAGGACATCGTCGACACGGTCTTCCTCGGCGCGGCGACGGTGGGGAGCCCGGGCTGGATACATCCCGAGCATCGGTCCTTCAACCCGTCGATGATCCCGGTGCACGACGTGGCCGCGGCCAACGCTCTGCTCGACGAGGCCGGCTATCTCGACAGCGACGGCGACGGCGTGCGGGAGTTCGACGGGCAGCCCATGTCGTTCGAGATCATCACCAACGCCCCTGACTCGCTCCGGCTGCGGATAGCCGAGTTGACCGTGGAGATGCTGGCCGAGATCGGCATCGAGACCTCTGTGGCGGCAGTCGAAACCGGGACATGGGAGCAAGCCGTGTGGCCGGAGTTCAACGTCAACAACGGGCGCAACTACGACATCGCCATGTGGGGCTGGTCGGCGCCCGTGCAGGCGGATCCACTGCGCCTCCCGCAGCTGGTCGCCAGCATTCCGATGGGCGGGTTCCTGAACCTGACCGGTTACGCCAGCGCCGAGATGGATGCGCTCTCGGCGGCGCTACCCGTCGAGTCCACCGAGGCGGGGCGCATCGCCATCCTGCTTCGCATGCAGGAGATAATCGCCGAGGAGTTGCCGTTCGTGTTGCTGCTGTATCCCGACGGGGCATACGTGTACGACTCGAGCGTCTACTCGGACTGGGAGTTCATCGCCGGACAGGGCATCGTCAGCAAGCTGTCTCTGCTGCCGCCATCTGCGCGCCCGTAGCCACGCGCATCAGCGTGCGTGGGGGTGAGTTGACGGGTTGAGACGGCGTCTCGACGTCCGTCGGCTCACCCAGTACGGGGTGGTCGTGGTGGTGGCGGTCACCCTCAACTTCCTGCTGCCCAGGCTCATGCCGGGCAACCCGCTGGTCCTGATCGCCGGGGTGGATGTCGGCCTGCTGAGCCCTGATGAGCGGGCAGAGATCGTGGCGAGGGTGGGCCTGGACGCACCCTTGTGGAAGCAGTACCTCCGCTACTGGGGAGACATACTCACCGGGGACTTCGGGTACTCGTTCCGGTCGAGCCGGCCCATCGTCGACATGATCCTGGACCGGCTTCCGTGGACCTTGCTGATCACGGGGTTGTCGCTGATCGTGTCGGCGGTGGCGGGAGTGATCCTCGGGGCGATCTCGGCGTGGAGGAGGGGGACCAAGGCCGACCTGGGCATGCTCTCGGGGATGATCTCGATCGAGTCGCTGCCTTCCTTCTGGCTCGGCATGCTGCTCATCTCGATCTTCGCCGTCCAGTGGGGCGTGCTGCCGTCGTCCCATGCGGTGACCCCCGCTTCCGGTCTGGTCGGGTGGGCCCACACGTGGGACATCATCAGCCACGCCATCCTGCCGGTGGTCACCCTCTCCATCCTGGCGACGCCCGGTGTGTACATGACGATGCGCTATTCGATGCTGGAAACGCTGGGGGAGGACTACATCCGCACCGCACGGGCCAAGGGCGCCGGCGAGCGGCGGGTGCTGTTCGGGCACGTGGCCCGCAACACGATCGCACCGGTGGTGACCGTTCTCGCCCTCCGTCTCGGGTTCGCCTTCGGAGGCACCGTGATAGTCGAGACGGTGTTCACCTACCCAGGACTGGGACGTCTGGTGTTCGAAGCGGTCTCAGGGCGTGACTATCCGGTGATGCAGGCGGCCTTCCTGGTGTTCACGGCGGCGGTGCTGGCGTGCAACCTTCTGGCCGACCTGCTGTATCCGCTGATCGATCCGAGGACCAGGACCCCATGACGGGCGCCGGCAGCCGAGAGCGGGCGGCGCGGCGCACCGCCCGGCGGCGTTCCCGCATCCCCACCCTGTTCGGGCTGACCGGTGGACTGATCGTGGGGGTCCTCGTGTGCGGAGCGGTGTTCGCCCCCTGGCTAGCGCCCTACGACCCGACCGAGCGAGTGGCCAGACCCTTCCTGTTCCCCAGCTCGGAGCACCTGCTCGGCACGAACGACATCGGCCAGGACCTGCTCTCGGAGATGATCTTCGGGGCACGCGTGTCGTTGACGATTGGGATAGTCGCGGCCGCCGTGGCCCTCCTGATCGGAACCACGGTCGGGGTGGTGGCGGGCTACTACCCGAAACGTCTGGGCTCGGCCATGATGCGAGGCGTCGACGTGATCCTGATCCTGCCGTTCCTGCCCCTGCTGATCGTGCTGGCCGCCTATCTCGGACGGAGCCTTCTCAACACCATCGTGGTGATCGGGGTGCTCATCTGGGCGGAGCCGGCCCGGATCATCCGCTCGCAGGTCCTGTCGCTCAGATCGCGGGAGTACGTGCTGGCGGCCCGGTCGATGGGGGCGCCCGACCGCTGGACGATCCTGCGGCACATCGTTCCCCGGACGGGGCTACTCGCCACGGGATCGTTCGTGCGGGCGGTTTCGAGCGCGATCCTCCTGGAGGCCGCCCTCAGCTTCCTCGGCCTCGGGGATCCCATCCAGAAGAGCTGGGGTTCCACCCTGTTCTGGGCCCAGGCCAGAGGCGCCTTCCTGACCCCTGCCTGGAAATGGTGGGTGCTACCGCCCGGACTCCTGATCATGCTGGCCTCGCTCGGCTTCGCCCTGATCGCCTTCTCCCTAGAGGAACGGATCAACCCGCGGCTGTAGCGGCCGGTAGTTGGTGGATCGGTGGCCATCGGCTCCCTGGCTACCATCAACGCCCGGTATTCAAGGTGTTCGGGTGCCCGCAGCACCCATCTGACAGCTATCCGAAGCAAGGGGGTTCGAGATGGAACGAGTCCTGGCCGGCAGGCCTGGAGCGCACCGGTTGGGGCGGGCCTTCATCGCCCTCACCCTGGTGGCGAGCGTCCTCGCCCTGCCGGGGTCGGGAGCCGTGCTGGGGCAGGAGTCGGCGGACTGCGAGGTCACAGACCTCGGGACGTTGGGCGACAACAGGTTGGAGGCGGCCGGGCACTGGACGACCGAGGACTGCGATTCACGGTTCCGCGCCGGCAGCGACGCCCGCACCTACAGGTTCGAGGTCACTACGGCAGGACGGGTCAGGATCGAGCTGACATCCGCCGGGGCGGACCCCTACCTCTACCTGCTCGCCGAGGACGGTACCCGCATCGTCGGCAACGACGACGGCGGTGCCGGGCTGGACAGCCGCGTCGAGAGAGACCTGCTGCCCGGCGTGTACATGATCGAGGCCACGACGGTAGGGGGCCGGAGCCGGGGACCGGCGGACTTCGCCATCTCGGTCAGTTACGTATCCGGTTGCGAGCCGGTGCACCTCGGGACGCTGGGAGCGGGCGCCGACCTGACCGCATCCGGATCCTGGACTCTCGACACCTGCGGGTCCCGTTTCGTTGTCGAGCATCCGGCTCACGGCTACACGTTCAACCTCGAGCAGGCCGGTCGCGTTCGTATCGACCTGGCGTCGGAGGATGGCGATCCTGTCCTGTCCCTGGCGTCGCTGGCGGGCGGCATAATCGGAGCCAACGACGATGGCGGGGAGAGTCGCAACGCCCGCATCGTCCGATACTTGCAGGCCGGCGTCTACTTCATCGAGGCGACCACCTACCTGGAGCGCGACTACCAACCCCTGCGATCCGATTTCGACCTCACGGTCCACCTAGTGGACGAGCAGGCGGAGCAGGAACGAGCCCGGTTGAAGATCGAGGAGGTGCGGGTCCCGGCGGAGGTGGTGGCGGGCGATCCGTTCCTCGTCGAGTACCGGGCCGGGAACCTCGGCGGCGACCTCGCCCCCGGCGGCTACGCCGTGCTGTACGTGGTAGGCCCCCGCGTGTTCAAGCGCCACAGATCTGTTGCGGGGCATTGGCAAGCCGGAGTCTCGTATCACTCCGGGTCGGATGCGGCTAGCCCGGGCAGCACTTCGATTAGCGAGGTTGCTCCGTTCGAGGTCAGTTTCTTCCGGTCCGGCCCCACCTGGGTGTTCGTGGGGGTCGTCACCTACGACCGCGCGGGCAACGAGATCGGGTTCCACGGTCAGTGGCAGAACCTGTTCGTTCTGAGCGGTCCCACGTTCGAAGCCGTAGACGTGCGTGTAGACGGCGCCAGGTACACGGTGGCCGCGGAAGCCGACAGCGACGGGGAGGTTACGACCGAGGTGAAGTCCGCCACGGACCCGGCCGCAGAGGTTGATGCGGAGGTTCGGCTCAGGGCGATCTATGCGGCCGGGGTGCGAACCCAGTTGCTGGATGGCCTATTCGAGCGGCCGGAGATAGCGGCGCTGCCGGAGGAGGCACACCCGACCGCGGTCACGGTGGCGAACCTGTCGACCAACACGCTCCGTGAGGCGTTCGCGCAGCGATACGCCTCCGTAGTCGGGGCATCGGGGATGATCGACTCGCTGGAAGCCGGAGAAGCGCTCAACCCGATCACGATCGAGGAGTCGGTGCTGCAGGTAGCCGATGCGGCCTCTTCCGAGTTCGCGTGGATGGCGTCCTCGTGGCGCTCGCTCCTCAGGCGGATCGAGAACGGAGCGGCGCTGTCGTTCGAGGATGCGCTGGAGGCTCACTCCCAGGTCGCCTATGCCGAAAGCGTCGTGGCGGCGGCGGTGACGGCGGGAGGGATCGTCACCGCGGCCCGGACCGCCGAAGAGGGATGGAAGGATCCCGGCGTCCGGGAGATGATGGCGGAGGCGCGCTGCCACCCGGGCTCGAAGGCCCTGCGCGACGCGCTCGAAGCGGCTGACATCGCCGACCTCGAAGGGCTAGTAGCTCTCGACGCCGAGATGCGGGCCCTCCGGCCCATCCATGGACTGTCGGTCGACAGCGCGCTGTGCGGGGTGACGACGGCCGGTACAGCGAACCAACGGTTCCTGCGACGCCTGTCGATCTCTCACAGCCCCGAGCTTCGAACGATGCTCGGCCTTCACACGCCTTCCGCTCCGGCGTCGAGTCCGGCTCCCCATCGGCTGCGTATCATCGCCCGGCTGGGCGAGGACGGCAGCTTGGAGCACGGCGTCGAGCTTGCCGGCGGTCGCCAAGTCCTGCCGCCCGAGCGCTTCCTGCGCGAAGACGTACCGACCGGCCGATGGCAGGTCAGCGGTGACGTGGAGGTGCGGGGGGACTCGATCGGGAGGATCCGGGCCCGGCGCGTTGCCGGCGGCCGGACCGAGCTGGGATTCATCGGCACCGATGGGGAGACCATCATCCCCGACATTCGCTACCTGCCGACCGACCTGCCGGTGGGTGTCTGGTTCCGCAGCAGCGAGATCAAGGTACCCGTAGCGACGTCGATGGATCCGGCCCCCTCTACCGAGGAGTCGAAGGAGTAGGCGGTTCGCCGGTCGGTGGCCACGAGCTCCTGGCCACTGCTAGAAGTCGATGCCGCGTATGGCGCGGATTCCCTGGTCGTAGGCATGCTTGACCAGGGTCATCTCGGTGACGGTGTCGGCGATCTCGATCAGGCCGGCGGGAGCGTCGCGGCCCGTTACGACCACGTTGACGTCGGCGGGTCGGTTGGCGATCGTGGAGACCACCTCCTTTTCGTCGATCCAGCCCCAGTTGATGGGGTAGGTGATCTCGTCCAGGACCACGAGGCGGTGCTTGCCCTCCTCGATCCGCATTCTCGCCAGGCGCCAGACATCACGGTTCAGTTCGGCGGAGCGGTCTAGGTCCTCGCTGTCCCAGGAGAAGCCGTCGCCGCCCACGTCCCAGTCGACTCCGAGCCGATGGCCCATCTTCTCCTCGCCCACCTTCCACTTGCCGGACTTGATGAACTGCACCACGGCCACCTGCCAGTTGCGGGCCACCGATCGCATCACCATGCCCATGGCGGCCGTGCTCTTGCCCTTGCCGTCGCCGGTGTTGACGATGACCACCGATGGTGCTCGTCTGGTTTCTGGCCGGCGGGGATCTTCTGTTCGGGGAGCTTCGCTCATCTGGCACCGTTCCTGATCGGGAGGACGGCAACGCCACTGTTGACGCTGACCACCTCGACGTTGGCTTGGTAGAACTCTCTTATGTACTCGGCGGTGAGGACCTGGGCTGCAGGACCGTCAGCGACCACCCGGCCGCCGGCCATGAGCAGGAGGCGGTCGGCGAACTGCCCGGCGAGGGTCAGGTCGTGCATGGCGGTGATGATCGTCATGGGGCGCTCCTCGCGCAGGTAGCCGATCAACTCCAGGGCGTTCTGTCCCTGCCCGATGTCGAGAGCGCCGGTGGGTTCATCCAGCAGCAGGATGTCGGCCTGCTGGGCGATCGCCCTCGCCAGAACCACCCGGCGGCGCTCCCCTCCGCTGAGCGCGGACATGCTGCGGTTGGCGAACGGCTCGAGGTCGAGCAGGGCCAGGGCCGAAGCGGCCACCGTCAGGTCGCCGCGGCCCTCGGTACCGAGGTAGGGGAGGTGGGGCGTCCTGCCCAGCAGGACGTATTCGGTCACCGTCATGCCCGGAGGGATCACCGGCTCCTGGGGAACGAACGCCACGCAGCGGGCCCGGTCGCGGTGGCGGAGCGACCCGGCGTCTACTCCCCGCAGCAGGATGGATCCCGTGTGCTCCACGAGCCCGGCGATCGCCTTGAGCAATGTCGACTTGCCGGCGCCGTTCGGCCCCAGCAGCCCCAGCCACTCGCCTGCGTTCACGTCAAGGCTCAGCTCCCTGAGCACGGGCGCGCCGGGCCGGTAGGAGACCGATAGGCGGTCGATGACCACGCTCATGCCACGTACCGCCGGCTGGTGCGTAGCACGACCATGAAGAACGGAGCTCCGACGAAGGCGGTAATGACCCCGATCGGGAGCTCCGCCGGGCTGGCCACGGTACGGGCGGCCAGGTCGGCAAGGATTAAGAACGCCGCCCCGGCCACGGCCGATATGGGTATCAGGGATCGGTAACTGACGCCTACGAGCAGCCTGATGGTATGGGGGATCACGATGCCTACGAACCCGATCAGCCCGCTCACCGCCACGGCCGCGGCCGTGGCCAGCGTGGCGAGAACCACTACCGTGGTCCTCACCCGTAGGGCTGAGATGCCCAGGCTGTCCACCTCCTCGTCCCCCACGCTCATGACGTCCAGCAACCGCCTGTGCAACACCAGCCCGGCGCCGCAGACGACCGCATACGGGACCAGAACCAGCACCTCACGCCATCCGGTAGTCGCCAGCAGGCCGAGGATCCATGAGTAGACCTGGCGGATTGTGTCGGCGTTGCGCTGCAGGATGTAGGTCTGGACGGCTGTGAAGAAGGCGGCCACCGCCACTCCGGCCAGGATGAGCGAGACCGCGCTCCGCCCTCCCATCGAACGGCCCACCGCATAGGTCAGGGCAACGGCGACCGAGGCGCCGACGAAGGCGGCGAGCGGGAGCAGTGAAGAGCCGGCCCCCGGAACCAGGGCGATCACCACCGTAGCCCCGAGACCGCCGCCGGCGGCTACCCCGAGGAGGTAGGGATCGGCCAGAGGATTCCGGAAGACGCCCTGGTAGGAAGCTCCGGCCAGGGATAGAAGGCCTCCCACGAGGCCCCCGAGAGCCACCCTGGGAAGGCGGATCTCCCAGATGATGGCCTGCTGGATCGACGAGAGCGTCGAGGGCCTCCCGGCCAGGCCGGCGCCGAGCAGCTCGTTGATCACCTGCCCCGGGCCTATTCCGGCGGGTCCGACCGTGATCCCGGCCAGCACCGCGCCCAGGAGCACCGCCAGCATCGTGGCCAGCCACCCCCACCGGAGGCGGACAGGCTCGAGACCGGTAGCCGGTTCGCCCATCGATGCTCAACCCGCCTCGGACAGGGTTTGGAGGGTCTGTCCGATGAGCCTGACGAACTCGATCAACCTCGGTCCCCAACGGCTGGAGATGTCGTCGTCGACCTCGAACAGGTACCCGTTGCGGACTGCCTGCAGCTCGTCCCAGCCGGGCCGTTCGGAGATGGAGTCGGCGCTGGTCCCGCACCAGATCGCGCAGCCGTAGAAGATGATGTCGGGATCCGCCTCGAGGATGTACTCGGCGGACAGCTGCGGGTAGCCGTACCCGTCGGGATCGGCCGCATCCGCGATGTTCTCCAGCCCGAACAGGCCGTAGACGGTGCCGATGAAGGTACTGGAGGTGGCGGAGAAGAAGGTGTCCGAGATCTCGTGGTAGAAGGTGAGGCCGAGGCCGGGGTCGGCGTACCGGTCGACGAGACCGGCGATCTCGTCCTGTATGGAGGCCACGAGTTGCTCGGCCGCGCCGGAGTGTCCCGTGGCCGCCCCCGTCTGGCGCATCTGGCGGTAGGCGTCGTCCAGGCTTAGCGCAGCTTCGTGGATGAGTACCGGGATGCCCAGCGCCTCGAGGCCGGACGCTATCTCCTCGGGGTTCCCGGACATCACCACCAGGTCCGGTCCGTAGGCGGCGATCGCTTCGAGGTTGGGACGGAAACCGCTGAGTTCGGTGACCGGCGCCTCGGGCGGGTAGTTCGAGAACTCGTCCACCGCGATCACCTGGTCTCCGGCCCCGACCGCGAACAGCATCTCGGTCGCCGTGGGCGACAGCGAGACGATGGCTGCCGGCCGCTCCGGAATGACAACTCCTGCGACGGTGACCGGGAAGGCGGGCGCCTCGGTGGTCGATGTGGTCGGAGCCACGGTGGTCGTCGTGGTGGGTGCTTCCGTGGTGGTCGGGGCGGCTGTCGTTGTTGGTTCCGCAGCCGTCGTCGTGGGAGAAGCGGTCGTCGTTGTGGCAGCCGTGGTCGTCGTTGCCTGGGTCGTCGGACTCGTAGGAGCCGCCGTCGTCTCAGGCTGGGTGGTGGTGTCCTGGGTCTCACCGCCGCATGCGCCTGCGACCAGGAGCAGAGCGGCAAGGAGCAGTTGAAGTAGGTGTTTTCCTCGCAAAAAAACATCCTCCTTGAATCAGGGAGGATGAAGAGAGATCGTCGGGTTCCTGGGCGGGAACCTGCACGACCAACCCTTCCTCCGAGAGCTGATACGCGACCATGGGTCAGGCGTCCTGGCTCGTCCTCACCCGGAGGGGGAGGCTTGACAGTTGCGGGACAGCGCCGGACTCACACCGGACTTCGCTGGTCCCCATGGCACCCGGTTGTCTCTCCGGGCCGAGACGTACTATAGCGGTCGGCGGTCCGAGGTGATTCCCTGAAGAGGTTGTGCCCATGAACGACGCTATAGCCCTATCGGAGATCCTCGAGCGGATCGGCCCTGCCGATGCCAAGGCGATGCGAAGCGCCGAGGCGAGGCAGATGAACCTGACCAAGCCCCCCGGCAGCCTCGGCCGGCTGGAGCACGTCTCGGTACAGCTGGCCGGGATCTTCGCCGCGGAACGGCCGGCGATCCGGGGCAAGGCGGTGATAGTTGCGGCCGGCGACCACGGCGTGGTCGCCCAAGGAGTCACGGGTTACCCGCAGGCGGTGACCGTCCAGATGGTTCGGAACTTCCTGGCGGGCGGTGCGGCAATCAGCGTCATGGCGCGCTTGGGGGGCGTGCGCCAGGTAGTCGTGGATGCGGGGATCGCGGCGGCCCGGCTCCCCGACCAGCCCGGACTCCGGAACCTGCGGATCGGGCGTGGAACGGCCGACATGAGCCGGGGGCCGGCCATGTCCAGAGAGCAAGCGGTCCGCTGCCTCGAGGCCGGCGCGGCCCTGGCCAGGGAGGTTGCGGTGTCGGGCGCGGACCTGATAGCGGCCGGGGACATGGGCATCGGCAATACCACCGCTTCCAGCGCCATCACTGCCGCATTGACCGGTAGGCCCGCCTCCGAGACAACGGGGGTAGGCACCGGTCGCAGCCCCGAGGAGCTACGCCATAAGGCGTCCGTGGTCGCGCGGGCGTTGGAGGTCAACGCCCCGGACCCGGGCGACCCGGTCGGCGTGCTTGCCAAGGTGGGCGGGTTCGAGATCGGCGTGCTCGCCGGAGTGGTGCTGGGGGCGGCCTCCGAGCGGCGGGCGGTCGTGCTCGACGGGTTCATCTCGGGAGCGGCCGCTCTCATCGCCTACGGCCTGAGCCCGGCGGTCCGTGACTACCTGATCGCCTCCCACCGCTCCGCCGAGAAGGGCCACGGCGCCGTGCTGGCCCACATGCGACTCGATCCCCTCCTGGACCTGGGGATGCGACTTGGGGAGGGAACCGGCGCGGTCCTGGCCATGGGCATCATCGAAGCCGCCGCGGCCTGCCTAGGCGGGATGGCCACCTTCGGGGAGGCGGGCGTCTCGGACCGCACCGCCGATAATCCGGTGTTGGAAGAGGCAGGGGGATGAAGGGACTACGTGCCGCCATCGGCTTCCTGACCATCCTCCCCGCCGGGGCGCGGACTTCCACGGCCGGGCTGTCGAAGGCGCCGGCCTGGTTCCCGGTCGTGGGCCTCCTGCTGGGGGTGTCCGTCGCGGTGGTGGACGTGTTGTTCCGCCTGGCATATGTGATCCCCTGGTCCCCGACGGGTGTCCCCGAACTCGAGTCCATCCTGACCGGGCTCCGGGGTGCCCCGTTTTTCCTGGAGTTCGAGGCGGGCGGAGCGACGCCGGGTGTCCACGGGCTGGTGGGGTTCCAGGAGATTCCGGTCCTACTGGAGGGGGTGGTGCTCGTAGCCGTCCTGGCGCTACTGACGCGCTGTCTCCACCTGGACGGCTTGATGGACACCTGCGATGCCCTGGCGGGTGGGCACGACCGGGAGCGGCGGCTGGAGATTCTGAGGGATCCCCACGTTGGCGCCTTCGGGGTCGTCGCTGTCGTCCTCCTCCTGTTCGCCAAAGTCTCCGCGCTGGCCGCGCTACCCGGCGAGAGCCGGCTCTGGACGATCGTGCTGGTTCCCTGCCTGTCCCGTTGGGCCATCCTGGTCGTGATGGACCGGTTCCCCTACGTGCGGCAAGAGGGCCTCGGTGCGCCGTTCCTCCGCGGCGGCAGCCGGCGGAGCCTGGTGGTCGGTTCGGCCGTAGCCCTGTTGGCAACCGTGATCCTGACGGGTCCGGTTGGTTTACTGCTGGGGCTGGCGGCGGGCCTCGTCGCCTGGGCGGTCGGAGCGTGGGCGAAGCGACGCATCGGCGGCGTCACGGGTGACATCTACGGCGCAGCATGCGAAACGAGCGAAGCCGTGGTGCTCGCGCTGGCGGTGGTTCTCACCCAGCGAGATTCGGGGGCGCTCGTTTCACCGTTTCTCGCTCTCCTTGGCATGACTGTCTGAGGCCGGGCCGGATGTGGTGGGGCGATTGGCGTATTGAAGCGGTGACCCTGGTCGTCGCGATCCTGGTGGACCTGGTAGCCCGGGAGGCGCCGTCCGCCATCCACCCGGTGGTCTGGATGGGCAAGCTGATCGCGTGGCTCGAACGACTCTCGCCCGGTCCCGATCGCATGTGGCCCTCGCTGGTCGCCGGCGTCGGGATGGCCGTCCTCGTGCCCGCCGTTGCCGGCGGCGTTGCCTGGCTCGCCACCTCTGCCCTACGCCAGTTCGGACCGATCGCCTATGTGTTGGTGGGGTCCGTCCTGCTCAGCACCACGTTCGCGGTCAGGGAACTGGGGCGTGCGGCCAACAGGACCCGCTCGGCCATGGAGTCGGGGGATGGGGAGGGTGCCCGGCGGAGCCTGCGCAGCCTGGTCAGCCGCGATACGCGGGCGCTGGCGCCCCCTCTGGTGGCGATGGCGGCCATCGAGTCCGTGGCGGAGAACACCACGGACAGCTTCGTCGGGCCGTGGCTGGCCTTCGCCCTGTTCGGCCTTCCGGGCGCCTTCGCCTACCGGGCGATCAACACCCTGGACAGCATGATCGGCTACCGGGGCAGGTACGAGTACCTTGGCAAGGCCGCTGCCAGGCTCGACGATCTGGTCAACCTGATCCCGGCCCGGCTGAGCGCTCTGTTGATGCTGGTGGCGGGCAGATTGCTCTGCGGGCTTCCGGCCGCCCGTGGCCGGCAGGTCGCCGTCCGGGACCGTAGGTCGACGGCGAGCCCGAACGCGGGCTGGACGATCGGCGCGGCGGCCGGGCTGCTGGGGGTGGTGCTCGAGAAACCCGGTCACTACCGGATCGGGGATGGGCTGAGGGGTCCCGGTCACTCCGACATCGGCGCCGCTGTACGGCTCGGGTACGCGGTGTCGGCGGCGGCGTTGCCGGTGATGGTTGGCGTGCTCGCCCTCCGCGGATGGGTGTGGGGATAGCGGGTGCCGGACTCCCGCCCGGTCCATGGCGGTCTGGACATCGCCGAACTGGAGGCTCTCGGTCTGCGCCCCGACGAGGTGGTGGACTTCAGCGCCAGCATCAACCCCCTTGGCATCTCCCGGCGGGTGACCGAGGCTATCCGGAGGGTCGACCTGTCCGCCTACCCGGATCCCGAGTGCACCGAACTGCGTGACGCTCTGAGCGCGCATCTCGGAGTTCCACCGGACCGCATCCTGGTGGGAAACGGATCGACGGAACTGATCCACCTCGTCACGAGCGCCCGGCTCCGCCGGGGTGGCCCCGCCGCCGTCTTCGCCCCGACCTTCGGCGAGTACGAGGCGGCCTGCCGCCTCCACCTGGTCGAGCCCCTTCCCATCCGGGCCGCCCCCGGAAGGGAGTTCCGCTGGGACATAGCGGAAGTCACGCATCTCCTTGCTGAGCTGCAGCCCAAGCTGGTCTTCATCTGCAACCCCAACAACCCGACCGGAACGTATCTGGAACGGAACGAGGTCGAGGCCTGTGCCCGGGCGGTGGGTGACAGTGGGCTGCTGGTGCTGGACGAGGCCTACGCGTCCTTCGTGGACGAGCGCTGGGATACGGCGCCCCTGCTGGAGACCGGCAACGTGGCGTTGGTTCGCTCCATGACCAAGCAGCACGGGCTCCCCGGCCTGCGGCTGGGGTACATGGTGGCGCCGGCCCGGATGGTGCGGGAAGTGAGGCGTTTCCAGTACACGTGGAGCGTGAACGCGGTCGCCCAGGCGGCGGGCGTTGCCGCCCTGGACGACCCGGACCACGTGGAGAAGGGCCGATCGGTCGTAAGGGCCGCCCGCGAGTACCTGGTGCGAGAGGTTCGTGGCCTCGGCCTGGCGTGTACGCCCCCGAGTGCCAACTTCCTGCTGGTCGAGGTCGGAAACGCCACGGCCCTCCGCCTTGAGCTACTGAGACGCCACCGCGTCTGCGTCCGCGACTGCACGTCGTTCGGTATGCCCGGCCACATCCGGATAGGCGTGAGAGGGATACAGGACAGCCACCGCCTGATCGATGCCTTGACCGACGTCCTCGGTCGATCGTTGACCTCTGTCCACTGACCGCCGACAGATAACCTGTCCGTCCATGCGCGCCATCATGATCCAGGGGACCGCCTCGAGCGCCGGCAAGTCCCTGATCGTGGCAGGGCTCTGCCGTCTTGCCGTCCGGCGGGGCATGACCGTGTCCCCCTTCAAGCCCCAGAACATGTCCAACAACGCTGCGGCGTGTCCGGGCGGTGGCGAGATCGGCCGCGCCCAGGCCCTACAGGCCCGCGCCGCGGGGGTCCCGGCGCGCCCGGATCTGAACCCGGTCCTGATCAAGCCGCAGTCCGACCGTACGGCCCAGTTGATCGTCCGCGGGGAGCCATACGGTCTCCTCGAACCGGGTGACTACATCGGTGACCGCGGCGGGTTGCTCGACGTGGTCATCGACAGCTTCAACGGGCTGGTCGCCACCCACGACCTCGTGATCGTGGAGGGTGCAGGGAGCCCGGCCGAGACCAACCTCCGCAACCATGACATCGCCAACATGGGCTTCGCCCGCCGGGCCGGCGTGCCGGTCTGCATCGTCGGCGACATCGACCGGGGCGGGGTGATCGCCTCGCTCGTGGGCACCCACGCGGTGCTTGACCCGGCCGATGCGGCGATGGTGGCCGGGTTCGTGGTCAACAAGTTCCGGGGAGCCCGTCGCATTTTCGCACCCGGCGTGGAACTGATCGAGAGGCGCACCGGCTGGAAGTGCTTCGGCGTGGTCCCCTGGATAGCCGCGGCGGCCCGCCTGCCCTCGGAGGACGCGGTGGCCCTGCCCGAATCGGTTGCCTCGGCGACCCGGTCCTCGGGCGATCCGGACCCCCTCCGGGTGGCGGTTCCCCTGCTCGGCCGCATCGCCAACCACGACGACCTCGATCCCCTCCTCTCGGAGCCCGGCGTGGAGTGCCTGCTCATCCGGCCGGGCCGACCGATCCCGAGGGATGTCGACCTCATCCTGCTACCGGGCACCAAGTCGACGATCGGCGATCTGGACTTCTGCAGGGAGCAGGGGTGGGACCACGACATCATCGCCCATGCCCGCGGGGGCGGACGGGTATTCGGCATCTGCGGCGGGATGCAGATGCTGGGGCGGGCGGTCCACGACCCGAACGGTGTGGACGGACCCGCCCGCAGCGTGGCGGGTTTCGGACTGCTCGAAATCGAGACCACCATGGCGGACACCAAGATCGTCCGGGAGGCTGCGGGCCGGTGCGCTCTGTCCGGTGCGTCCGTCCACGGCTACGAGATCCACAACGGGCGGGTCACCGGTCCCGATCTGGACCGGCCGATGCTGCACATTACCCACGGCCCCGACGGCGCGCAGAGCCCGAACGGACGGGTCGGAGGGGTCCATCTCCACGGGCTGTTCAACAGCGACGGATACCGGCGGGCCTGGCTGGCTCGCCTCGGCGCATCCGCCGACCCCGACCTCGAGTTTGCGACGGTGGTGGAGGAAGCCCTCGACGAGGTGGCTTCGGCCCTGGAGGACGCAATCGACGTTGACGCGCTGTTCGGCGCGTCCCTGGTCCCGCGTTAGGCGGCGCCGGTCATTCTGGTCGTTCTGGGGAGAGGGCCGGCGACCTAGCCCGTAGAAAAGTCTGCTGTCTGGACGCGGTGTAGGAAGGTGGCCAATTGCCCGCGGGTGGTGTCGCGGCCGGGACAGAACATCCTGCCGTCGGCGTCGCATCCCTGCGTGATGCCGGACGCCGCGAGCTTGGCCACGTCAGCCGCGTACCAGGCGTCGTCCGCCACATCGGTGAAGCCGGGGGCGGGCCCGTCGGGCAGGCGGTAGGCGCGGGACAGGAACGCTGCTGCCTGCGCCCGGGACACGGTGCGGTCCGGGCAGAACCCGCTCCCGTCGCCGCATCCGGCGGTCACGCCCAGCTCCGCCAGCCGCTCGATGAACCGAGCGTGGAAAACGGGCGGGTCCACGTCGTCGAACCGCGACTGTGTGACCGGCTCGGGATCCTCTCCGTCGAGAACGCGGACCATCCACACCGCCAAGGTCTTGCGGGCTACCGGCGCCGAGGGGCACAACCCCTCCTCGCACAGCGTGCCGCTCAGGACCGCCCCCGCGTGAAGGTTGGCGACCGGTGTCGCGTAATAGGCATCGACCGGCACGTCGCAGAACCTCGCGTCCTGCGGATCGCCCGCTCCGCCGAAACCGCCCCGCAGACACTCCTGGGGCACGGGGCGCACCACGACCTCGCCGGCGCCACCGACAGGCCTCGATACCCGATCGGAGTCCTGGACCACCCCGCGGAGGGCATACTTTCCCGCGGTGTACGGCGCCCGCACCGTGTACCAGAAGGTGACCGACTCGGCCAGGTCGAGGTTCAGCAACAGGAACCTGATCGTTCGGTTCGCGACCGTGACCGCCGGCTCCGGCAGGTTCGAATCCACCAGGGTCCAGCCCTCGGGCAATACCTCGCTGACCCTTCCGTAGCGCCCGAACCCCCGCACCTCGACAGTCACTACCACCTCGCCGCCGGGATCCACCGACGCCACATCCAGGATCCGCACCGCGGTGTGTGCGTCCGCAGCCGCCGGCGCCGGTACCAGAGCCAGGGCGACGACCGCCAGGGCCAGCGCTGCCGGCCCTCTCCTAGCGATGGGCCTTCGCCATGTCCCCCCGGTCACGCGACGCCCGCTGACTCCTCGCCGGCCGGGTGCTCAACCCTCACAGACCATCACCCGGGGGGAGCGAGATCCGGGTTCGCCTCCCTCCAATGGGCCGGACGGCAGGCCCATTCTTGTGGCCATCCGCCCTGGGGACCCAGCGTCGGGTCGTTCAGATAATGCGGGTTGTTTCGCCACGCCGTCTTCCCGGAGCCATCCCTGTGGCGGCCTTCATGACGGGAGACGCAATAGTCACCGCTGGGCCAGTGGTACTCATCCGTCCAGTCACGATAAGTGGGTATCTGGACCAGGGCCCACGTGTTCGTCGCTGTATCGCAGAAGTACATCAGACGCGAGAAGATCATTTCAGGCGTGAGGGGCGGCTGGCGCCTCCCACCGCACGTCTCGAGTATGCCCCTCTGGTCGTACCGGCCCGGGCGAGTGTCATCGCCAAATGGTGACGGTGGCCCACCCCTCGGCTTATCGAGTTCCTCTTCGATTCTCCTGATCAGTTCGGCCGAACTTATCCTTCTGTTGAAGTAGCCGGCTAATGCGTCGTAGACAGCTTCCTCGTCATAGGCAGGCTCCTCCCCCTGGGCATGCGCGACGGTGGCCGGGGCGAGAGGCAGGAGCAGGACGAGCACAACATGGAACCCGATAATGCGTCTCATGACCAGACCTCCTGTCGCGCCGACGATGGACTGTAGCGTGAAGATCGAGTGCACATCGTGGCCCACAGGCTGTATTTCTCTATACAGACCCGTGTGCAGGACCTCGCAAGCTCGTATTCGCTCCGGGGGTGCGCCATGGGCAGGTCGCGACGTGCCCATTGGCGGCAAGGGGTTGGCTCAGAGGCAGTCCGGATGACGCACCGTGCATAGATGGTTCCTCGTGCGCCACGGTGAGACGGAGTGGAACCGGGTGGGGCGGGCACAGGGCCAAGCGGATCCACCCCTGAACCAGGCGGGCCGGGAACAGGCGGAGGCGGTGGCGGTCCGGTTGGCCCCGGTCACCTTCGAGGCGGCCTACTCGAGCGACCTGCGCCGGGCGGCGGATACGGCCCTGCCCGCCATGCGCGGCCGGGACACCCCGATCGTCTACCGGCAGGACCTGAGGGAGAAGAGCTTCGGCGAGTGGGAGGGGATGACTTACGAGGAGCTGCGACTCCGGTACCCCGCCATGCTGGAGGAGTTGTTCGACGAGCGGCCGGCGTTCGCTCCCCCGGGAGGGGAGAGCGACCTGGAGCTGTTCGCCCGGGCATCCGCCGCCGTGGCCCGGATCGCGGCACGGCACGCCGGAACCGATGGGAACATCCTGGTGGTTTCCCATGGAGGCACCCTGCGCGCCATGATTGTCTCGATGCTCGGGCTGCCGGTCGAATCGATGTGGAGACTCCGGCTGTCGAACGCCGGGCTGTCCGCAGTCACCGTGTTCGACGAGGGCGGAGCGACCATCGACCTGCTCAACGACACCAGCCATCTCGGGCCGGGCTTCGATGTCTGACAATTCGAACAGTACGGCCACCCGCCCGCATGAGCTCGTACTCGTCCTCGGCGGGGCTCGCTCCGGAAAGAGCACCATGGCGGAACGCATGGCGCGGGACGGGGAGCGGGTGCTTTTCATCGCCACCGCCGAAGCCCTCGACGAGGCGATGCAGCGGCGCATCGCCGCCCACCGTCGCCACCGGCCGGAGCGCTGGGACACCCTCGAGGAGCCCATCCACGTCACCAGGGCCGTCCAGCCGCTCGTCGATCGCTACGACACCTTCGTCCTCGACTGCCTGACCCTGTGGGTGAGCAACCTCCTCCTCCAGGACGAGCACGCCTCCGATACCGAGGGCGCGGTCCTCGAGGCGATGGGGCGCCTGCTCGACCTGATAGACGCGGCGGGCGGCAGGTGGATCCTGGTCAGCAACGAGGTCGGCCAGGGCATAGTGCCCGCATCACCGCTCGGAAGGAACTACCGGGATGTGCTGGGCCGCGTGAACCAGTTGGTCGCGTCAAGGGCGGACAAGGCCTACCTGTTGGTGGCCGGCCTGGGCTTGGAGCTCAAGTCCCTCGCGGATCAGTCACGGGGCGCAGGCTAGCGGCCCTCTTGGTCCTGGCCGTCCACCGCGCCCGAGGGGTTCCATACTCCCTTGAACCCGGCCCCGCTCAGCCGATTCGTAGAGATATCACCACAATCGGGTTCTACGAGTGGGTTTCTATTCACTCAGCGAAGTAACCTGGAGCGAACACGCCCGTTGCTCGTAGTGGGCGAGCACAAGGAGAGGCAACCGTGACCCGGCGACGTGGTGGGGGGCTGCGAACAGCGTCTGCGTTGCTCGCTCTTTGCCTCATTGCTGTCGCGTGCTCCGGAGGAGGATCCGACGACGAGACCGGTGCGGGCGCGGCCAGGACGCCAGGCACCGGTACGCCGCTACTAGACATCGGCAGCGACACCACTTGGAGGGACCTTGTCGAGGCCGTTGCGGGGGAGGACGAGGCCGGGTGCGCCGACAGCGCCTACGAGGACGACGGCCTTGACAGCTTTCTGGACACGCCGGTTCTCGGGCCAGGGGGCTTCGAAGGCTGGCCGCTTGTCGGCACCGAGTTGCTGGGCATCGGCATCGGCGGAGACCGCTGGCCGCACGAGTCCTGGCGATGCCTGTCGGATCGCAACGCGACTGCGGTGTATCTCAGCGCGTTGATCCAGGAGGAGGAGCTCGACGTCGCGGCTATGACCGGCTGGGATCGGGAATGCATCTCGCAGCTCCCGCACGACGCTCTCCTTTCCGGGACTGCAGCGAGAGTGCTCAAGAGCGAGCACGAGTTCGTGGCGCCCGACGTTTCGGAGTTCTTCGAGGAGTTCGACGAAGTGGTGGTGAGTCGCTTGTTCTGGTGCGTTTCCGACTTGGCCGGCACGGTGCTGGAGTACCTGGTCGATAGCTCCTACGGCGGGGAGCTCAACGACGCGGATCTCCGATGCATGACGCACGCCGCGCTCGATGCCGCACGCGAACCCGATGTCGACCGCGACGAGCTGTATGTCGCGCTCACGTCCGACGACTTCATCCGCGACGGCACAGAATTCGGCGCCTTGGTCGCCATCCTTTGGGCGGGCGCCGACGCCTGCCTGGGCGAAGACGACGGAGTTGACCTCGCCGATGAGGTCGACGAGGCCGGTCCGGCCGGAGAGGCCGACCACGAGGATGGAGCTGATCCTGCCGAGGAGGTCGGCGAACTGGCGGGTGTCACGGCCGTTGCCGTGTGGGAAGGAACCGTCGACTCCACCTGGGCCGACCTGTTCGACCGATTCTCGGACGCGGAATGGTCGTGTTTCCTCGAGGCGTTCGACTACGACGATGAACTCATCACCTGGCTCCTCGAGTTGCCGATCGCGTTGATCTTTGAATTGTCGGAGTGGATGGAGGGTGTCTTCGGGTGCCTCGGGCGCGAGTCGGCAGCGTACGCATCCGTCGCCATGCTCGCTGATGACCTGACCTTGACGCGGGGTTTGTCGCTTGATCCAGCCGCCGGCGAGTGCTTGCGCGCCGCGTTCGTCGAACTCGACATGGCAACCGTGTGGCGTTTGTATGCCAACCCGGAGGACTTGGAATCGGAACTGGCCGAGAGCTTCGACGCCGCGCTGTGGCGGTGCCTGCCGGACCAGGGGTCGGAAGGACTGTCGGGAGATACGGCCGACCCGCAGGCCCCCCGGCTCTGGGAGACGGTCGTCAACTCGACCGGATCACCCGTAGCGGTCGCGCCGACCGTCATCGACAACGTGGTGCTGGCGAGCGACTACTCCGGCGGCGTGTGGGCGCTCGACAGCGCCGGCGGCGAGCCTCTATGGGTGTTCGACCACGGCGGGCATATCAGCGTCCCACCAAGCGGCGCCGAGACAGTGGTGCTCATCAGCGGTGGGAGCACGCACTCCGCTCTCGACGCTCGGACGGGCTGGGTGCAGTGGCAGTGGCCGAGGAGCGGCTCGACGCGCGGCAGGCCGGCGTTCGCCGCCGGGGTCGTCTTCATCAACGAGACCGGTTCGTCGTTCAGTTCGACGGTCACCGCGATCGATCTGGCGACGGGCACGCCGGTATGGGCCTCCGAAGTGCGCACCAGCGAACTGCCGCTCCTGTTTCCCCTGGCCGTGGCCGGCGACCGGGTCCTCGTGTCCGACGACACGACGATGCACGCGCTCGACATCGAGACCGGAGCGGCCGTCTGGTCCGCCGGGGTGAGCCCCGGCGCGCAGGTGGCGTTCTCATCCGGCACGGTCGCCGTGATGGGAACCGTCGACCCCGCAGAGATCGATGACACATGGAGGTCTGAGCCGATCTCGTGCCTAAGCGGCAGTGCGACCGCGTATTGCGCAGTGGCGCGGGACGCAGCCTCGGGCACAATGCTGTGGGCCTTCGAATACGTAGAGGACGTGGTCGGTCATGCTGCTGTGCCCGGAACCGTAGATGGCGCATTCCTCGTAACCGGCGGCGGTCTCTTGCACGCCGGGGACGCACGTTCGGGCAGGGCGTTGTGGTCCGCACCCGTCAGCTTGCTGCTCGGCACGCCATTTGCCGCCGGCGAGTCGATCTTCGTCGTGGACTTGTTCGAGGGCCTGTTGGCGCTCGATGCGGTCACGGGCGCACAGAAATGGGCGCTGGCGGTCGAGGGCTCAGGCCCGATGGCGCTCGAGGACGGCGTGCTGTACCTGGGATCGTCGCAGCAGGAGGTCCACGCCATCGACGCCGAACTCGGGGAACTGCTGTGGACGTCCCGGGCCGTCTTCGCCGACGGTGATCAGCGCGCCTTCGCAATCCACGACGGCATGGTCTTCGTGGGATTCCAAGACAACGAAGCAGGCGGCGTCCGCGCCCTGGCAGCGCCCGCAACCGGGACCGATGAGCGAAGTCCCACGCCTTCGGACAGGCCCGAGGCGACTTCAGCTGTGGAAGCGAGAGGCAACTTCGAGACTCTCCTGGGCCTGATTCCTGCCACTCAGGAGGCATGTGAGTGGGCAATCCTCAACGATTATGCGCGGGCTCGAGACGCCCACGGCATAGCGTTGCCCGGCGGTCAGGCCACCATCGAGGATTTGGAGGAGTACATACGACATTTCTCCACTACCGCGTACTTTGCGTGGGGTCCTTGGTTGAGCGGATATAGCGACCTTTATCTTCATGCCCTAGAACTCCAACCATATTGGGGTTACGATGTGAGACACGTAGACCAAAGCATTGAGTCCGACCCCATATCTTGTCGACCGGGCCATTTTGAGGTAGTTGTAGGTCGCTTCAGCCCGGGGAAGGTTGAAGGTGCCGCGACCAGCTGTACCGAGTGCCCTGATATAGACAGAGAAAGATACAAAGGAATCGAGTTTTTGACGTGGGGCGAGGACTACGTACACAACTATGCGGAGGTATTGCGGCCCCCATTCTTCGATGTCCTTGGGCGGCTTGGCCGGGTCGCTGTGTTGGACTCCTACATCTTCCGCACGTTGGGGACGGAGGAAATGAGGGCTCTGATCCGTGCCCAGTCAGGCGAATCAGATACCCTGGCTGACGACTCGGATATGGCTTTGGTCGCCAGAACATTGGATGGCCTGGGAGCTTATTCCGCATTGCTTAGCGGGAACGCGGAAGTCCTTGATGCAAGAGATCTCTACGGATGCGATTTCACATGTAGTTACGAGGAAATTGAGGCGGCGCGGGCACACTTCAACACTGCACCTCTGGATGAGTACGATGCTCTGGGTTCTGGTATTGGCGTCGACAGCAGCGGACTGTTCATTAGCATCGTCTTCGTATACGGGGACCAAGACACGGCAGAGCGCAATGTGCAAGCCTTCAGGAAGAGGCTGGACACTTGGTCCGCTCGGTCCGGTCAGCGGTGGACCGACATATTCCCCGAAACAAACGTGTGGCATGAGGGTCGGACCTTGATCTCAAAGCTCCGCTCAGAGTTAGCACCGATCTGGCAGGAGATAGTGTTGACGTTAGATCCGCTGTTGCTCTATAGATAAACTGGCACGTGTTTCAGGCACACTTGGTTGCCATGTAGCTCTCCGTCGATCGCTACGACGCCTTCGTACTCGACTGCCTGACCCTGTGGATGAGCAACCTCCTCCTCGAGGACGAGCAAGCCTCCGATGCCGAGGGCGCGGTCCTCGAGGAGGTCGGGCGCCTGCTCGACCTGATAGACGCCGCGCGCGGCAGGTGGATCCTGGTCAGCAACGAGGTCGGCCAAGGCATCGTGCCCACATCTCCGCTTGGGAGGGAGTACCGGGACGTGCTGGGACGGGCCAATCTACTGGTCGCATCCCGGGCAGATAAGGCCTACCTGATGGTGGCGGGCCTGGCCTTGGAGCTCAAGTCGCTAGCGGGTTCGTCGCCGGGTCCAGATTGGCGCGAGCGTTCTCCTATACGTCCGGGCCATCTGGGTCGAGAGGTTTGGGTGGTACGTACTGTCCGTCGTGCACCGTCCGGTTGCCGAGTGGTCGGGATAGTTCGATGGTCACCGGGGTGGATGGGTTGCCTTGGCACGTGAACCCCTGTTCGTTGGGGCGGATGGCTGCGAAAGCGACGATCACCGCGGTGTCGGTTTCTACCACCTGGGGGCCTTGCAGAGCGTCGCCCATCTCGCGGCCGCTGGCGCACGCCGCCTCGGTGACCAAGAGGTCGAGGGTGGTGCTGTCGGGGCCGGGCAGGGAGTCGGGGTCTAGGCGTACCTCGACCCGGTTGAGGCCGTCGGGGAGCGCCACGATGGGTTCACAGGGACGGCCTGAGCCCATTCCGCCGAGTATCCACTTGTCGCCGCGGCGCTCGAAATCGGCGTAGCCGAAACCGTCCGGCGAGAGAGCCGCGAAAGCGGCCAGGTCGTCTTCAATGCTGATGACCACCCACCGTCCGTGAGGCATCGGCTCGCCGCCCTGCGACCCGAGTTCGGCGCGCAGGGCGTCGACCGCCGGATGATCGACCTCGTCGATGGAGGGCGGATCGACGAGTCGCGAGTAGCGCACCGGCGGAAGGCCCCGACAGGTGACCAGAGGATCCTCGGTGCGCAGGTCGGGGATCACGTCCAACGGCCCGCTGGGCGGCTCGGGGGCGTAGTAGACCGAAACGCAGACAGCCGTAGGGTCAGGGACGATCCGTGTGAGTTGGTCGAGGGTTCCCTCGGGCGGGTTGAACAAGTCGAGGCTCACCCGGTTCTGGGTGATTGAGAGACCTGATCCCACCGAGCGGTCAAAGTCCAGACCGGACACGGCGGCCATGATCTGGTGCTGTATGGCCTCCAGGTGGGCCTGGGTGAAGCGAACCTGCACCACGTCGATCGTCACGTCGTCACGCTCGCCAAGACGGCCCGTTTCACCGTTCGATGTCTCGTTGGAGGGTGGAGCCAGCGCCAGGATCGCCTCTCGGTGGGCCTCAGCATCGTCAGTGACCGCCACCACCACCGCCCGGCTGTACCGATCGATCCATAACCCCCCGTAGACGTCAGCATGCTCGTCGCTGTAAGTGCCGAGCACGTCCATCACCACCGGATCAGGGTTCGCGCGGGCTCCCAGGTTCCCCTCCAAGCGCGACGCTAGGGTCGGCACGTCCTCGCAGCGCTCAAGCCCAACCTGATCGTCGCCCCGTACCACGAGGACCGCTGCAACAACCCCCAACGTCAGCGCCGCTGCCAGGATGACAAGTAGCCTGGCCCGGCGCCTGCGGCCACCCACCTCAGATCACCCGCCTTTCCGTCAGTCGATTGGTCGACCAAACTCGAACGATCAGCAGGGAGTCCAACCTGCCGCATCGACCACCGTAGCCCTTTGTTCGTCGCAATGTTGGTCTACCACCATCGTGCCCGCGATCCTCTCGTGCCACCCGCGCCGGTCTGGAGACGGCCGGGCTCTGTGCGCTCCGGAAGTCCGTTGGGAGTCTGGCTGAGCGGACTCGGGGTAACACCTCCGCGATCTGGACGGGGCCATGCCGGCAGCCATACCGGGGGGTCTCGGATAGGGTGGGAAGACCGGCCGGTAAGCCGCGCTCCTGGGAGGGACATGGACATCACGACGTTTCGGACCGACGGCTTGGGGGACAGCACCTACCTGCTGACGCACGACGGGGGCGGCGTGGTCATCGATCCGCAGCGGGACGTGGAGCGGTTCGAGCGAGCCGCCCTCGATGCGGGCATACAGCTCACCCATGTCCTCGAGACGCATATCCACAACGACTACGTGTCGGGCGGGCGCGACCTCGCCCGCCGGACCGGCGCCCGGCTCGTGCTGCCTGCTGCGGCCGGCGTGGCCTTCGACCACCTCCCCGCCTTCCACAAGGAGGATCTCCGCGGCGGCCCGGTGGTGATCCGGCCCCTACATACGCCCGGCCACACGCCCGAGCACATGAGCTACGCGATTCTGGCGGAAGGGGAGATCCTGGCGGTCTTCTCCGGCGGGAGCCTCCTGGTGGGTTCTGCAGGGCGGTCCGACCTGCTGGGCGACGACCGCGCAGAGCAACTTGCCCGGCTCCAGTACATGTCGGTCCACCGGCTGGCGGAGCTTCCCGACGAGACCGGCCTCTATCCGACCCATGGCGAGGGATCCTTCTGCACCGCGTCGGGCGCCGGGCGGACCGTCTCGACCATCGGGATGGAGCGGCGGACCAATCCGGTGCTGGCGTACCCGGATGTGGACGCCTTCGTGGCCGGGCAGCTGGCCGGACTCCAACCCTTCCCCGCCTACTACGCCCACATGGGGCCGATCAACCTCATGGGACCCGAACCCCTGGCAGCTCCGGACCTCGACGTGCTGGACCCGTCCGGCCTGCCGGACAACGCCGGGCTGGTCGACATACGGCCCGGCGGCGCATACGCGGCCGGGCACATCCCGGGGTCCCTGGGGCTGGAGATGAGCGATCAGGTGGCGGTGTGGGCCGGTTGGCTCCTGCCCTTCGACAGCCCGGTGGTCCTGGTGGCCGAGCGAGGCCAGGACGTGGAGGAAGCGGCTCGCCAGTTCGGACGGATCGGCTTCGACAACGTTCTAGGCGTCGTCCACGGAGTCTCCGGCTGGGTGGAGGCCGGAGGCTCTCTGGCGTCGTTCGAGACCAGGACCACGGACGAGTTGGCCGCGGCCATAACAGCGGGCGACGACCTCCAGGTGCTGGACGTCCGTTCGCCGGGGGAGTGGGAGGAGTGCCACCTCGAGGGATCCCTCTACCGCTACCTGCCCCACCTCAAGGACGGCCTTCCCGAAGGATTGGATCGGTCGAGAGAGGTGTGGGTGACCTGCGGGAGCGGCTACCGGGCCTTCGCGGCCGGCGCCTTCCTGGAGGCAGCGGGCCTGCGGGTGGTCGTGGTGACTCCCGGAGGCGTGCCCGACGTGCTGGAACGGCTCTCCCGAAAGACCGCCTGAGGGACCTGAGTCGGGGAGGGCTCCGCGTAGGCCGGTGAGGAGGTTGCCGGGGCGAAGACCCGGACCCTCGCTACGCTGACGACGCCAACGCGTGGACCGCCCCGGCTACAGGAGGCCGGCCACGAGGTGGTGACCTTCCTTGCCACCGGAGAAGGCGGGCGGACGATGGAGAAGCTGATCGGGCCCATGGGGGTTAGCGCCATGCTCGACCTGACCCCCTCGGAGATAGCCGTCGATCGCGTAGCCCGGTTCCGGGCTGTGCGCGGGTGAGACTCCGTCATCGGGCGACCGGGTTGGCGCCGCGGGGCGCCGACCGGCGAACTCGTCGATGATCCGGCGACCCGGAGCTCGTGTCGGCGCAGGTGGGAGCGCATCGGGGCTGACGCCGAAGGTGCGAAGAACGTTTATCGCGTTGCTGCTGGCCATGGCCATCGCCGCGATGGACTACACGATCGTGTCCACCGCCTTGCCGACCATCGTGGGCGAGATGGGCGCGCTCACGCTGCTTCCCTGGGTGCTGACCGCCAACGTGCTCGCGTCTACGGTCACGGTTCCACTCTACGGCAAGCTGTCGGACATCTACGGTCGCCGGAGGCTGATGCAGGTCGCCATCCTCCTGTTCACCTTGGGTTCCTGTGCAGCAGGCCTCAGCCAGAGCATCGGTCAACTCATCGCTTGCCGGGCTGTCCAGGGAGCCGGATCGGCAGGCCTGATCTCCCTCAGCTACATGATCGTCGGCGACATGATCCCACCGCGGCAGCGAGGCCGGTACCAGGTGTACATAAGCGCCGTGTTCGCGGTCACCAGCGTCTGCGGACCCTTGCTGGGAGGATTGGCCGTCGATCACGTCTCGTGGCGTCTCGCGTTCTATCCCAGCGTTCTTCTGGCCATGATCACCTTGACCGTCATCCGCCGGAACCTGGTTGATCCGCCGGCGACCGGGGGGATCGTGGTGGACTGGTTCGGGGCGGCTCTTCTTGCGGTCGGGCTGGCAGCGGTCACGATGGTCGCGAGCTTGGGGGTTCAGGAGCAAGCGTGGGACTCGCCGGTGATCATCGCGACGACGGCCATCGGGGTGCTGGCTCTGGTGTGGTTCGTGAGGCAGGAGGGAAAAGCCCCTTCTCCCATCCTGCCCCTCTTCCTCTTCCGGAACCGCGAGTTCTCGGCTGTCAACGCGACCAGCTTCATCGCCGGCTTCGGCCTCTTCCTGCCGCTGGCCTACTTCCCCGTCTTCCTGCAGATCTCGCTGGCCTTGTCAGCGACGAATTCCGGGCTCCTTCTGGTTCCGATGCTCACCGCCTCCCTGGTGGCCAGCCTCGTGTCGGGACGGATGGTGGCGCGATGGGGTCGCTACCGATCGGTGGTCGTAGCAGGGTCGGTGCTCCTCGGGGTGGGACTGGCGCTGCTCAGCACCATGACCGTGTCGACCAGCCCGGTGGCCGCGGCCGCCTACCTCGTCGTCTTCGGCCTGAGCATGGGAATCCTGATCCCGGTGCTGATCCTGGTCATACAGAACTCGGTCCACCCGCGCGACCTGGGAGTGGCCACATCGTCGGTGCAGGTGTTCCGCCAGCTCGGCGGGAGTACAGGGGTTGCCGTGTTCGGGGCACTGTTCAACGCCCGTCTCGCAGGACTCCTCGCCGCCAGGCTGCCGCCGGATTCGCCCGCGTCGGACCTGGACGTCAGCGAACTGGTCGCGAGCCCGGCGGTCGTCGCCACGATGGAGGCAGCCGTGCGCGATGTCATCCGGGAGGCGGTGGCGCTCAGCTCCGCTCAGATGTTCCGGTTGGCGATTCCCGTGGCGGTCGCGGCGACCATCGCCGGGCTCATGCTGAGGGGGCTTCCCCTCCGCGACGTGCTGCCCGACCAGCAGCCAGGCGCAGCCCGATCCTCGGAAGCGACGTGGGTCGAGCCGACCCCACCCGCGCCCGGGGAGCCTTCCTGATCGGCGGACACCAGATGATGGGCCCGGTACCAGCAAGGGGACACCGAAAGCAGTGGCCGGCCCTATCCGGGTCACCCGGGCGGGTCGAGTCGCCGCCTTGCGAGCAGGTCGGATAGGTCGGGAGCCGGCCCCTACGGGTTGAGTAGTGCCCCGAGTCGCGGTCCGGCCACCATGAGTCCGCGGATCCGAGCGCGATCGGGTAGGCCATGTGGCCGAAGATCCCCAGGTCGAAGGAGCGGAGGGTGAAAGCCCGGATGAGCTCGACTCCGTGATACAGCGGGGAGAGCTGGGTTAGGGCCCGGAGGGCCGGCGGCTAGACGTCGAGCGGGTTGGATTGAAACTACTCGCCTGGATCGGCTCAACGCCCCGGAGTTCAGCGTTTACGCCGGGGCGCGCTCGGTCGGCCCTGTGGTCTCGTTCCAAGCCGCGATGTCGCCGACCGCCCGGCTGGATAGAGCATGAAGATTTCATGTATAGTCGGCCGGATGTCTCGGCCATTTATGAAGCAATCGATATGTCCAGGAGCACCTAATTCGGTGTCATCCGGGTCCTGCCGCGCTGTACAGGGTATCGGTTCACAGGGGAGACACTTCAGGGCGGGGGGGGGGCCCTCGCGGTGCACGCGCATGGAGCGAAGCGCGTAATGTCTCGCCGCTGGGAGCATGGGCGCAGGTAGCGGGCTGCGGGGAGGCCGGCCGGGTCCCGGTGGGGTCCGCGTCCTGCTGGCGGTGCTCCTGGTGTTCGCGCTGGTCGTTGGCGGTGCGGCGCCGCTGGCGGGGACGACCGGCCAGAGCACCGGCCAGAGCACCGGCAATCGCCGCCCCGCCTTCCCGGGATCCGAATGGCATCAACGCAGCGTGGCCGAGAATGTCGACGCGGGCACGGCGGTCGGTGACCCCGTGGTGGCCACCGACCCCGACGGCGACACGCTCACCTACACGATGGCGGGTCTCGACGCGGACAAGTTCACCGTCGATTCGGCGACGGGGCAGATCCGGACCAAGGCCGCGCTCGACTACGAGGTGAAGTTCGACTACAACGTGAATGTCAGCGCCACCGACCCCGACGGCCGCTGGGATCTGGTGGTCGTCGAGATCTCGGTCACCGACGTCAACGAACCGCCCGTGATCAGCGGCGACACGGCGGTCGAGTATGCGGAGAACGGGACGGGAGCGGTGGCGACCTACACGGCCACCGATCCGGAGGATGACGCGGTGTCCTGGTCATTGTCCGGCGACGACGGTGCCCTTTTCGGCATCGGCACCGACGGGGTGCTCGACTTCGCGGCCGCGCCGGATTTCGAGGATCCGGGGGATGCCGATGCGGACAATGCCTACGAGGTCACGGTCACCGCGTCGGCCGGTGGGCAGTCGGCCACGCTCGATGTGACCGTCACGGTCACGGATGCCGACGAGCCGCCTGCGAACGAGGCGCCGGTTGAGGAGCCGCCGGTTGAGGAGCCGCCGGTTGAGGAGCCGGCGGATGACGAGGTACCTGTCAACGAGCCGCCCACGATCAGCGGCGAGACGGCGGTCGAGTATGCGGAGAACGGGACGGGAGCGGTGGCGACCTACACGGCGACCGACCCGGAGGGCGCCACGATCACGTGGTCGCTGGGCGGCTCGGACTCCGACGCCTTCACGATCGACGCCGGAGGGGAACTCACCTTCAAGTCCCCGCTGAGCCTCGACGCCCCGGCGGACGCCGACCTCGACAACGTGTACCAAGTCACCGTGCAAGCCGGGGACGGCGTACACACCGTGACGCTCGAGGTCGCTGTCACCGTCACCGAGGCCGAGCCCCCGGCCGGTGATGACGAGAGCGACGAGAACGCCGACCCCGAGGGCGAGCCCCCGGCCGGCGACGACGAGTCCGCCGGGACCGTCACCGAGGACGAGCCCCCGGCCGGCGACGGACTCGCCTGGACCGACCCTCCGGCGGGTGTCGACGGGAGCGAGGGGCAGGTCGATCCCGACGCGGCGGTGGGCGGCCTGACCGCCGAGGACGGGATCACCGGGCAGGCCGGCTTGCCGCCGGTCATCACCGGGACGACCGAGGTGTCCGTGCCGGAAAACACCAGCAGACGGACCATCATCGCATTCCTCACTGTGACCGATCCGGATTCCAACGGCTTCGGCGGTGGGGAAGGAGGGCCGGACGCACACCTGTTCTCGTTCATCGGTGTTTCAAGGATTGTCACGGACTTCGTGCCGGACTACGAGAACCCGATAGACGCCGACCGGAACAACATATACAAGTACTCGGTCCGGGTAAGCGACGGCCACAACTACAGTGCCTGGCACCATCTCAACGTGAAGATCACCGACGTCGACGAACCCCCCGTGATCGGGGGACCCGCCACCGTCGAATACGCCGAGAACGGGACCGGCGCGGTGGCCACCTACACCGCCGTCGACCCCGAAGGCGCCGCAGTCACCTGGTCGCCGCTGGAGGGCGCCGACGCGAGCAGCTTCACGCTCACCAACGGGGTGCTCAGGTTCAAGTCGTCACCCGACTACGAGACCAAGTCGAGCTACGCCGTGACCCTGGTCGCCACCGACGAATCCGACTTGGAGCGCAAGCGCCCGGTGACGGTGACCGTTACCAACGTCGACGAACCCGGCGTGGTGACCCTGGCGCCGCTGCCGCCCCAGATAGGGACGGCCCTGGCGGCCACGCTGACCGACCCCGACGGCCCCACCGAGGACGTCGACTGGAGCTGGACCTACCTCTACGGGAACCGACAGCAGGTCCTCAGCGCCAGTGTGGCGGCCGGCCTCCCGTCGAGTTTCACGCCCGACGCCGACGACGAGTGCCGCTGGATCCGGGTCACGGCCTCCTACAGCGACGGGGAGGGCGATGACAAGACGGCGGAGGCGCAGACCTCGGCGGCCGTGCCCCAGGTGCAGACCGCCGAGCCCCGGGCGCACACCTGTCCGGCCAGCTTCGAGGAGCCGCCCAACCCCACCCGCACCGTGGCCGAGAACACCGCGGCGGGCACCCCCATCGGAGACCCGTTCACCGCCCACGACCCCGACGGCGACACGCTCACCTACCAGATCGGAGGCGTCGACTCGGCGTCGTTCGCCATCGATTCCGACACCGGCCAGGTGTCCACAAAGGCAAGCCCCCAATTCGACGGCCCCAATCGCAAGAGGAACTACCGCATCTGGGTCACGGCCACCGACCCTTCCGGCGCCACCAGCCCTCAACTCGAGGTCACCATCAAGGTCACCGACGTCAACGAACCGCCGGTGATCACCGGTCTCGAGACGCCCAGCTACGCCGAGGGTGCGACCGAGGCCGTGGCGACCTACACCGCCAACGACCCCGAGAACAACCCGATCACCTGGTCGCTCGGGGGCGCCGACGGGGGCGACTTCACGATCTCCCAGGGTGTGCTGCGCTTCGCCTCGCTGCCCAGCTACACCACCCCGGCGGACGCCGACCAGGACAACGTGTACCAGGTCAACGTGATGGCCTCGGACGGACCGAACAAGGTCGGGTTCCCGGTGACGGTGACCGTCACCGACCTGAACTATGCGCCCAGGATCTCCGGGCCTACCTCGGTCAGGTACGGCGAGAACGGGACCGGCGCCGTCGCCACCTATCTGGACAACGACCCCGACGCCGACCAGATCACCTGGACGCTGGCGGGCCGCGACCGCGACAGCTTCACCATCACCGACGGGGTGCTCACGTTCAACTCGCCGCCCGACTACGAGGCCAAGCCGAGCTACGCGGTGACGGTGGTAGCCACCGACCCCTCCGGTGAGACGAGCCGGCGCGGGGTGACGGTGACCGTGCTGAACGCCGATGATCCGGGGGTGGTGACCCTGTCGTCGCTGGAACCCGCCGTGGGGACGCAACTGAGGGCGACGCTGTGGGACCAAGACGGTGTGAACCACTTCATAACCTGGACTTGGACCTACGCCTATGGAAGCCGAAAGTTCCTCGGCCGCTCGACTCATTCTCTCAGCAACCCCGCCCGCTACACCCCCACCGCAGACGACCGGTGCGATTGGATCCGAGTCACCGCCTCGTACACAGACGCGCGGTCCAAACATAACGCCACCGCGTCGGCGGTCACCACCTCTGCCGTACCGGCCGGGTGGAACTGCCCGGCGAGGTTCGTCGATCGGCCCAACCCCACCCGGAGAGTGGCGGAGACCGCCCCGGCGGGCACGGCCATCGGAAAGCCGTTCACCGCCCTCGACCCCGAGGGCGAGACGCTCACCTACCAGATCGGAGGCGACGACGCGGAGTCGTTCGCCTTCGACACCGCCACCGGGCAGGTGTCCACCAAGGCGAGCCTCGACTTCGACGGGCCCTCGGCCAAGAAGACCTACA
This sequence comes from bacterium, assembly GCA_028820935.1. Lineage (NCBI taxonomy): Bacteria > bacterium. The sequence goes on from JAPPHZ010000032.1 coordinate 75,795, forward strand.
GCATCTGGGTCAAGGCCACCGATGTCTCGGGCGCAACCAGCCCTCAGCTGAACGTCACCATCGAGGTGACCTCCGTCAACGAGCCGCCCGCGATCGACGGCCCCCGGACGCCGAGCTTCGTAGAGAAGGAGACCACGGCGGTGGCCACCTACACGGCGACCGATCCGGAGGACGATGAGGTCACCTGGTCGCTGGGGGGGACGGACCGGGGCGACTTCGCGATCAACCAGGGGGTGCTGCGCTTCAAGTCTCCGCCCGACTACACCCATCCGGCGGACGCCGACCGCGACAACGTCTACGAGGTCACGGTGGTGGCGGCCGACGACGTGAACGAGGAGCAGGTCGAGTACGCGGTGACGGTGACCGTCACCGACGCCAACTTCGCGCCGGTCGTCAGAGGACCCGCCACGGTGGGGTTCGAGGAGAACGCCGACGGGGTGGTCGCCACCTACACCGCCGCCGACCCCGATCTCGACGAGGTCACCTGGACGCTGGAGGGCGCGGACGCTCAAAGCTTCACCATCACCGACGGCGACCTGGCCTTCGGGTCGCCGCCCGACTTCGAGACCGAGTCGAGCTACGAGGTGACGGTGGTGGCCACCGACCCTTCGGGGAGTACCGGCTCGAAGGAGGTGACGGTGACGGTGATCAACGTCGACGAGCCGGGGGTGGTGACCCTGTCGTCGGGCCAGCCCGAGAGGGGGACGGCGCTGACCGCCACGCTCACCTCCGACCCCGACGGCGCGTTCTCCGAGGTCACCTGGCAGTGGAGCTGGGCCTACGGAGTTGAGCGGGAGAGAAGCGGCGCCACCGCCTCGAGCTACACGCCGACCGCAAGCGACGAGTGCCATTGGCTCCGAGCCACCGCCTCCTACACCGACCCGCAGGGAGCGGGAAAGACCGCCTCGGCGATCACCTCCGGTGCGGTGCAGCGCGACAGGAACTGCAAGCCGACGTTCATAGAAGACGGGTTCAGCGTGACCCGAACCCTGCCCGAGGCCACCCCGGCGGGCACGCCGATCGGTGAACCCATCGAGGCCCTCGATCCCGAGGGAGGGGTCCTCACCTACAGCCTCACCCATACCGACGCCCATCGCTTCACCGTGAATGCCCAAACCGGGCAGGTGTCGACCAAGACGGTGTTCGATCTCGACCGCTCCTCTAGAGCGACGGCCCACTTACAGATTATTGCCGCCGACCCTGACGGAGGATCCGATTTCCTGGAGGTCACCATCGAGATAACCGCCGTGGACGAGCCGTTCGTGCTCGGCGGTCCCCAGGCCCGGAACTACGCCGAGAACCGGACCGCGGCGGTGGCCACCTACACCGCCGCCGACCCCGAGGGCGTCACCATCGCCTGGTCGCTGGGGGGCGACGACGCGGCCCTCTTCACCATCGGCGGGGGCGTGCTGCGGTTCAGGTCGCCGCCCGACTACGAGAACCCGGACGACGCCGATACCGACAACGTCTACCAGGTCACCGTCCGGGCGTCGGACGGGACCAACCCGGTGGAACGGGAAGTGACCGTCACCGTCACCAACGTCAACGAGGCGCTGAGCCTGAGCGGGCCGGACGAAGTCGACAAGCCCGAGGGCTCCGACACGTCGGTGGCCACCTACACGGCCAACGATCCTGAGGGACTGGCCATCACCTGGTCGCTGACCGGGACCGACGCCGCCGACTTCACCCTGACCGACGGAGTGCTCGCCTTCAAGTCGGCGCCGAACTACGACTCCCCCAAGGACGCCGACACCGACAACGTGTACAGCATCACGGTGGGGGTCGAGGCCGGCAGCGAATCCGCCACGCTCGACATAACCGTCACGGTGACCAACGTCAACTTCCCGCCGAAGATCACCGGCGGCGGGTTCGAGCTCCAATACACCGAGAACGGCGTCGACGCCATCGGCGGCACCTACTCCACCTACTCCATAACGGACCCGGAGGGGGACAGTTTCACCGTGAAGCTGACCGGCCCCGACGCCGCCGACTTCGCGATCGAAGACAACAGCTTCGGCTCGTTCAGCGCCTACACCTTCAGTTTCGTGAGCGTGCCCGACTGCGAGACCCCCCACGACGCCAACACCGACAACGTCTACGAGTTCACGCTCGAGATGAACGACGGCAACAGCACGGGCACCCAGGACTTCACGGTCACGGTGGTGGACGAGTCGGAGCCGCCCCGGCTCGCCGGCCCCACGGCGACCAGCTTCGCCGAGAACGGGACGGGCGACGTGGCCACCTACACGGCCAGCGACGACGAGGACGACCCGGTGACCATGTCGCTCTCCGGCGCCGACGCAGCCCTGTTCAGCCTCAGCGCCGCCGGGAAGCTGACGTTCAATGCTTCGCCCAACTACGACAACCCGGGCGACGCCGACACCGACAACGCCTACCAGGTGACGGTGGAGGCGTCGGACGACAACGGCAACACCCGAAAGTTGGAGGTGACCGTCACGGTGACCGACGTGGACGAGACGCCGACCGTCAGCGGCCTCACCACGCCGAGCTATGCCGAGAACGGGACCGGGGCGGTCGCCACCTACACGTCCTCGGCGCTCGACCCGAAGAGCGGGGGCATCACCTGGTCGGTGGAGGGGACCGACTCCGAGGACTTCAGTATCACCAGCGGCGGCGGGGTGCTGAGCTTCGCGGAGCCCCCCGATTTCGAATCGCCGGGATCCGCCCAACGCACCAACACCTACAAGGTGACCGTGGTGGCCTCGGACGGCGTCGGCAACCGTGGAACGCTGGAAGTGACGGTGACGGTGACCGACGTGAACGAACCGCCCTTGATACGTGGCCGGGCCACGATCACGGTCGAAGAGGGTACCGATCGCTGGGTGGACGGTTACAACGTGGAGGACCCGGAAAGCGTCGATGGCGCCTTGACGCTGGGCGGGACCGACGCCGAAGACTTTACCCTCTCCGGCAGTGGCACTCTGAAGAACCTCGACTTCGACCACGATCCCGACTTCGAGTCGCCGCGGGACGCCGACGGCGACAGTGTCTATGAGGTCACCCTGTCGACCACCGACGGGACCAACCCGGTCACCCTGGCGGTGACCATCACCGTCACCAACCTCGATGAGGCGGGCGCGGTGACGCTCTCGTCCACCGACCCGAAGGTGGGGGTGGCGCTCTCGGCCACGCTCACCGACCCCGACGGCGGCGTCTCGAACGTCACCTGGACTTGGGTCGCCAACGGCATTTTGGTACAGGAAGGCGCCTCCTCCAGCTACACCCCGACCGCCGACGACGTGGGCGGGGTTATCTTCGCCGAGGCGGGTTACACCGACGCTCAGGGCGCCGACAAGTATGCAAATGCGGAACCGACCAACGCCGTGCAGCGGGGGACCGCCAACTCGGCGCCGGCCTTCCCCTCGACCAGCGTCGCTCTCTCGGTGGATGAGAACACCGCGGCGGGCACCGACATCGGGGCCGCGGTCGCCGCCACCGACGCCGAGAAAGACTCGATCACCTACGCGCTGGGCGGGACGGACGCCGCCTCGTTCAACATCGCCTCGGGCACCGGGCAGTTGCAGACCAAGGCGGCGCTCGACTACGAGACCACGTCGAGCTACAGCGTGACGGTCACCGCCACCGACGCCCTGGCGTCCGCCGCTTCGGTGCCGGTGACGATTACGGTCACCAACGTCGACGAGGCGGGCACGGTGACCCTGTCGACCAACCAGCCCCAGGCGCCGAGGCAGATGAGCGCCACCCTGACCGACCCGGACGGCGCGATCTCGGGGGTGACGTGGCAGTGGAGTCGGGCGGGCGGCGGCGATATTACCGGCGCCACCTCGTCAAGCTACACGCCTGTGGCGGGCGACATCGGCTCCAAACTCCGCGCCACCGCCACCTACACCGACGGGCACGGCGCCGACAAGACCGCCTCGGCGACGACCAGCGACTGGGTGATTGCGCGGCAGAACAACGCCCCCACCTTCGGCGCCACCAGCGCCTCGCGTGAGGTGGCCGAGAACACCGCCGCCGACACGGCCATCGGCGCCGCGGTGACGGCCACCGACGCCGACGACGACCCGCTCACCTACACCCTGGAGGGGACGGACGCCGCTTCCTTCGATATCGACTCGGGCACCGGGCAGTTGCAGACCAAGGCGGCGCTCGACTACGAGACCACGTCGAGCTACAGCGTGACGGTGAAGGCCGCCGACGCCCTGGGCGCCTCCGCCACGATCACGGTCACCATCACGGTGACCAACGTCAACGAGGCGCCGTCCATCACCGCTGGGCCGACGGCTGTTGCGGATTATGCGGAGAGCGGCACCGGCGCGGTGGGGACCTACACGGCCACCGATCCGGAGGGTGTGACCATCGTCTGGTCGCTGTCGGGTACCGACGAGGGTGATTTCGCGATCAGCACCGCAGGGGTGTTGAGTTTCGGGTCGTCTCCTGATTTCGAAGCAGCGGCGGATGCTGACACGAACAATGTGTATTCGGTGACGGTGAATGCCTCGGACGGGAACACCACGGTGACCCGGGAGGTGACGGTGACGGTGACCAATGTTGACGAGCCGCCGTCTGTCACCGGTGGTCCGACCACTGTGAACTATGCGGAGAACGGGACGGGTGCGGTGGGGACGTATGTGGCGTCCGATCCGGAGGGTGCGACCGTGGCCTGGTCGTTGTCGGGGACGGATTCGGCTGATTTCAGTATCACCGGTTCCGGTGGGGTGTTGACCTTTGCGTCGTCTCCTGATTTTGAGGGTGCGGTGCTGACACGAACAATGTGTATCTGGTGACAGTGACCGCCGAGGCGGGCGGCAAGAGCGCGTCGGTGGATGTGACGGTGACGGTGACGGGGGTGAACGAGCCGCCGACCGTTACCGGTGAGCTCGCCAAGAACTACGCGGAGAACGGCACGGATGCGGTGGCGACCTATACGGCATCTGACCCGGAGAGCGACAGCATCACCTGGAGCGTTTCGGGGACCGATGAAGGCGACTTCGAGATCAGCACCGGTGGTGTGTTGAGTTTCGCGTCGTCGCCGAACTATGAGTCGCCCGCCGATTCCGACACGAACAATACGTACTCGGTGACGGTGGAGGCGTCGGACGGCAACAGCAACACCGGAACGTTGGATGTGATCGTGACGGTGACGAACGTGAACGAGAAGCCGGTGGTGTCGGGTTCGGCGTCGGTGAACAAGGCGGAGGGCGCCGACAAGACGGTCGGGACTTATACGGCTACCGATCCTGACGCCGGCGCGTCGGTTACCTGGACGTTGTCGGGGACCGATGCGGCTGATTTCGATATCAGCACCGGTGGGGTGTTGAGCTTCGCGCAGGCGCCGGATCTCGAGAACCCGCTGGACTCTGACACCGACAACGAGTACTCGGTGACGGTGAAGGCGTCGGACGGTTCGCTGGAGGACACGTTGGACGTGACGGTGACGGTGAGCGGTGTCAACGAGTCGCCGTCCATCACCGGTGGTCCGATGGCTCTGAATTATGCGGAGAACGACAGCGCACCGGTGGGGACGTATACGGCCACCGATCCGGAGGATGACAGTATCACCTGGTCGTTGTCGGGGACCGATTCGGCTGATTTCAGTATCAGCACCGGTGGGGTGTTGACGTTTGCGTCGTCTCCTGATTTCGAGGTGCCGGTGGATGCTGACACCAACAATGTGTATTCGGTGACTGTTCGGGCGTCGGACGGGAACACCACGGTGACCCGGGATGTGATCGTGACGGTGACGGGTGTGAACGAGGCGCCCGTGATCAGCGGTGACGCCACCAAGAACTATGCGGAGAACGGCAGCGGTGCGGTGGCGTCCTACACGGCCACTGATCCGGAGAGTGACAGCTTCACGTGGTCAGTGTCGGGTACGGATGCGGCTGATTTCAGTATTACCAGCGACGGTGGGGTGTTGACGTTTGCGTCGTCTCCTGATTTCGAGGCGGCCGCGGATTCTGACACCAACAACGTGTATTCGGTGACGGTGGAGGCGTCGGACGGGAACGGCAATACCGGGACGTTGGATGTGACGGTGACCGTCACGAATGTGAACGAGCCGCCTGTGGTGACCGGTGACGCCACCAAGGACTACGCGGAGAACGACACCGCTGGGGTGGCGACCTATACGGCCAGTGATCCGGAGAGCGACACGATCACCTGGAGCGTGTCGGGGACCGATGGGGGCGACTTCGAGATCAGCACCGGTGGTGCGTTGAGTTTCGCGTCGTCGCCTGACTACGAGGCAGCGGCGGATGCGGACGGCAACAATGTCTACCTGGTGACCGTGGAGGCGTCGGACGGGAACGGGAACACCGGGACGCTGGCTGTGACCGTGTCGGTGAGTGGGGTGAACGAGAAGCCGGTGGTGTCGGGTTCGGCGTCGGTGAACAAGGCGGAGGGCGCCGACAAGACGGTGGGGACGTATACGGCTACCGATCCTGACGCCGGCGCGTCGGTTACCTGGTCGTTGTCGGGGACCGATGAGGGCGATTTCGATATCAGCACCGGTGGGGTGTTGAGTTTCAAGCAGGCGCCGGATCACGAGAGCCCCCAGGACTCTGATGGGAACAATGTGTATTCGGTGACGGTGGAGGCGTCGGACGGCACGTTGGACGGCACGTTGGATGTGACGGTGACGGTGACGGGTGTGAACGAGACACCGACCATTACCGGTGGCCCGACGGCTGTTGCGAGTTATGCGGAGAACGGCACGGGTGCGGTGGGGACCTATACGGCCACGGATCCGGAGGGAACGACCATCGTCTGGTCGGTGTCGGGCACGGATGAGGGCGATTTCAGTATCAGCACCGCCGGTGTGTTGACCTTTGCGTCGTCTCCTGACTTCGAGGCGCCGGCCGATGCTGACACCAACAATGTGTACTCGGTGACCGTGGAAGCCTCGGACGGGAACACCAAGGCCACCCGGGCGGTGACGGTGACCGTGACGGGTGTGAACGAGCCGCCCGTGATCAGCGGTGACGCCACCAAGAACTACGCGGAGAACGGCAGCGGGGCGGTGGCGACCTATACGGCCGCGGACCCGGAGAGTGACAGTGTCACGTGGTCGTTGTCGGGGACGGACGCGGCCGATCTCGCTATCAGTACGGCTGGGGTGTTGACCTTTGCGTCGTCACCGAACTTCGAGTCTCCGGTGGATTCGAATACGAACAATGTGTATTCGGTGACGGTGGAGGCGAAGGACAGCAACGACAACACCGCAACGTTGGATGTGACGGTGACGGTGACGGCTGTGAACGAGGCGCCTGTGGTGACCGGTGTCGCCACCAAGAACTACGCGGAGAACGGCACCGACGCGGTGGCTACCTACACGGCCACGGACCCGGAGGGCGACAGCTTCACGTGGTCGGTGTCGGGCACGGATGCGGACGATTTCAGTATCACCGCTTCGGGTGGGGTGTTGACCTTCGCGTCGTCGCCTGATTTCGAGGGGGCGGCGGATTCGGATACGGACAATGTGTATTCGGTGACGGTGGAGGCGAAGGACAGCAATAGCAACACCGGAACGTTTGGCGTGACGGTGACAGTGACCGGCGTGGACGAGAAGCCGGTGGTGTCGGGTTCGGCGGCGGTGACCAAGGCGGAGGGCACCGATAGGACGGTCGGGACCTATACGGCGACCGATCCGGAGGACGCCACCATCTCCTGGTCGCTGACGGGCACGGACAATTTGGACTTCAGTATCACCAGTCCCGGTGGGGTGCTGAGTTTCAAGCAGGATCCGGACCGGGAGGACCCCCAGGACGCCAACACGGACAATGTGTATTCGGTGACTGTGTGGGCGTCGGACGGGAACCTGAGGGATTCGCTGGCGGTGACGGTGACGGTGAGCGCGGTGAACGAGACGCCGTCCATCACGGGTGGGCCGGTCACTGTTGCGGATTACGCGGAGAACGGTAAGGGGGCGGTGGGGAGGTATACGGCCACCGACCCCGAGAGCGACACGATCACGTGGTCGGTGTCGGGTACCGATTCGGCTGATTTCAGTATCAGCACCGCTGGTGTGTTGAGTTTCGCGTCTCCGCCCGACTTCGAGGATGCGGCCGATTCTGACACCAACAATGTGTATTCGGTGACGGTGGAGGCCTCGGACGGGAACACCAAGGCCACCCTGGATGTGACGGTGACCGTCACGAATGTGAACGAGGCGCCGGTGGTGACCGGTGACGCAACCAAGAACTACGCCGAGAACGGCACCGGCGCGGTGGCGACGTATACGGCGTCTGATCCGGAGGGTGACAGTTTCACGTGGTCTTTGTCGGGTACCGACGCGGCTGATTTCGCGATCAGCACCGGTGGGGAGTTGACGTTTGCGTCGTCTCCGGACTTCGAGGGTGCGGCGGATTCGGATACGAACAATGTGTATTCGGTGACGGTGGAAGCCTCGGACAGCAACGACAACACCGCAACGCTGGATGTGACGGTGACCGTCACGAATGTGAACGAGCCGCCGGTGGTGAGCGGTGACGCCACCAAGAACTATGAGGAGAACGGCAGCGGCGCGGTGGCGACCTATACGGCCACGGACCCGGAGAGCGACACGATCACCTGGTCGGTGTCGGGCACCGACGCGGCCGACTTCGAGATCAGCACCACCGGGGTGTTGACCTTCGCCTCCTCGCCGAACTTCGAGTCGCCCGCGGATGCTGACACCAACAATGTGTACTCGGTGACCGTGGAAGCCTCGGACAGCAACAGCAACACCGGAACCTTGGCTGTGACGGTGACCGTGACGAATGTGAACGAGCCACCTGTGATCAGCGGTGACGCCACCAAGAACTACGCCGAGAACGGCACGGGCGCGGTGGCGACCTACACGGCCACCGACCCGGAGAGCGACACGATCACTTGGTCGTTGTCGGGGACGGATGCGGCTGATCTCGCGATCAGCACCGGTGGGGTGTTGACGTTCGCGTCGTCACCGAACTTCGAGTCTCCGGTGGATTCGAATACCAACAATGTGTATTCGGTGACGGTGGAAGCGAAGGACAGCAACGACAACACCGCGACGTTGGATGTGACGGTGACCGTCACCAATGTGAACGAGCCGCCTGTGGTGAGCGGTGACGCCACCAAGAACTACGCGGAGAACGGCACCGACGCGGTGGCTACCTATACGGCGTCTGATCCTGAGGGTGACAGTTTCACGTGGTCGGTGTCGGGTACCGATGCGGCCGATTTCAGTATCACCAGCGACGGTGGGGTGTTGACCTTTGCGTCGTCGCCCGACTTCGAGTCTCCGGCCGATGCCGATACGGACAATGTGTACTCGGTGACGGTGGAAGCGAAGGACAGCAACAGCAATACCGGAACGTTGGATGTGACGGTGACCGTCACCGGGGTGAACGAGAAGCCAGTGGTGTCGGGTTCGGCGGCGGTGACCAAGGCCGAGGGCGCCGACAGGACGGTCGGGACGTATACGGCTACGGACCCGGATGCCGGGGCGACCCTCTCTTTGTGGCTGACCGGGACCGATTCGACTGATTTCGATATCACCAGTCCTGGTGGCGTGTTGAGTTTCAAGCAGGACCCGGACCGCGAGGACCCCCAAGACGCCAATGAGGACAACATGTATTCGGTGACGGTGTGGGCGTCGGACGGGACTCTCAGGGATTCGCTGGCGGTGACGGTGACGGTGAGCGCGGTGAACGAGACGCCGTCTATCACCGGTGGTCCCACGGCCGTTTCGGATTATGCGGAAAACGGTACGGGGCCGGTGGGGACGTACACGGCGACCGATCCGGAGGACGACACGATCACCTGGTCGGTGTCGGGCACGGATGAGGACGATTTCAGTATCAGCACCGCAGGGGTGTTGACCTTCGCGTCGTCTCCTGATTTCGAAGCAGCGGCGGATTCGGATACGAACAATGTGTATTCGGTGACGGTGGAGGCGTCGGACGGGAACACCAAGGCCACCCGGGATGTGACGGTGACCGTCACAAATGTGAACGAGCCGCCGGTGGTGAGCGGTGACGCCACCAAGAACTACGCCGAGAACGGCGCCGGCGCGGTCGCCACCTACACGGCGACTGATCCTGAGAGCGACAGTTTCACCTGGTCGCTGTCAGGGACGGACGCGGCCGATTTCGCGATCAGCACGAGTGGCGTCCTGACCTTCGCCTCCTCGCCCGATTTCGAGGGGGCCGCCGATGCTGACACCAACAACGTGTATTCGGTGACGGTGCAGGCGAAGGACAGCAACGACAACACCGGAACGTTGGATGTGACGGTGACCGTCACGAATGTGAACGAGCCGCCTGTGGTGAGCGGTGACGCCACCAAGAACTACGCCGAGAACGGCACGGATGCGGTGGCCACCTATACGGCCACCGACCCCGAGGACGACACGATCACCTGGTCGTTGTCGGGCACCGACGCGGCCGACTTCGATATCAGCACCACCGGGGTGTTGACCTTCGCGTCGTCGCCGAACTTCGAGTCGCCCGCCGATTCCGACACGAACAATGTGTACTCGGTGACGGTGGAAGCCTCGGACGGCAACAGCAATACGGGGACGTTGGATGTGACGGTGACGGTGACGAACGTGAACGAGAAGCCGGTGGTGTCGGGTTCGGCGTCGGTGACCAAGCAGGAGGGCGCCGATAGGACGGTCGGGACGTATACGGCTACCGATCCGGACGCGGGTGCGTCGGTTACCTGGACGTTGTCGGGGACCGATGCGGCTGATTTCGAGATCAGCACCGGTGGGGTGTTGAGTTTCGCGCAGGCGCCGGATCTCGAGGACCCGCAGGACTCTGACACCGACAACGAGTACTCGGTGACGGTGAAGGCGTCGGACGGTTCGCTGGAGGACACGTTGGATGTGACGGTGACGGTGAGCGGCGTGAACGACTCGCCGTCCATCACCGGTGGTCCCGCATCTGTCAGTTATGCGGAGAACGACAGCGCAGCGGTGGGGACCTACACGGCGACGGATCCGGAGGACGACAGCATCACCTGGTCGGTGTCGGGAACCGATGCGGCTGATTTCAGTATCACCAGTCCCGGTGGGGTGTTGACCTTCGCGTCGTCGCCTGACTATGAGTCTCCGGCCGATGCTGACACGGACAACGTGTATTCGGTGACGGTGGAGGCCTCGGACGGGAACACCTCGACGACCCGGGCGGTGACGGTGACCGTCACGGGCGTGAACGAGCCGCCGACGGTGAGCGGTGACGCCACCCAGAACTACGCCGAGAACGGCGCCGGCGCGGTGGCGACCTACACGGCCACCGACCCGGAGAGCGACACGATCACGTGGTCGTTGTCCGGGACGGACGCGGCTGATCTCGCGATCAGCACCGGTGGGGTGTTGACCTTCGCCTCCTCGCCGAACTTCGAGTCTCCGGTGGATTCGAATACGAACAACGTGTACTCGGTGACGGTGGAAGCCACGGACAGCAACGGCAACACGGGAACGTTGGACGTGACGGTGACCGTGACCGGGGTGAACGAGCCGCCGGTGGTGAGCGGAGACGCCGCCAAGAACTATGTGGAGAACGGGACGGATGCGGTGGCTAGCTATACGGCCACGGATCCGGAGGGTGACAGTTTCACGTGGTCGTTGTCGGGGACGGACGCGGCTGACTTCAGTATCACCAGCGACGGCGGCGTGTTGAGTTTCGCGTCGTCGCCCGACTACGAGTCGGCGGCGGATGCTGACACCAACAATGTGTATTCGGTGACCGTCGAAGCGAAGGACAGCAACAACAACACCGGAACGTTGGCTGTGACGGTGACCGTGACCGGCGTGGACGAGCCGCCCACGCTCACCGGTTCGGCGTCGGTGACCAGGACCGAGGGCGCCGACAGGACGGTCGCCACCTACACGGCGACCGATCCGGAGAACGCCTCCATCAACTGGTGGCTGACGGGTACGGACGGGAGTGACTTCGATATCACCAATGGGGTGCTCACCTTCAAGCAGGACCCGGACCGCGAGGACCCCCAGGACGCCAATGAGGACAACGAGTACGAGGTGACCGTGTGGGCGTCGGACGGGAATCTCAGAGACTCGCTGGCGGTGACGGTGACGGTGAGCGAGGTTAACGACCCGCCGGCGATCAGCGGGGGGCCGACCGACCCGAGTTATGCGGAGAACGGTACGGTTGCGGTGGCCACCTACTCGGCGACCGATCCCGAGAACGACACGATCACCTGGTCGCTGTCGGGGACCGACGCGGCCGATTTCAGTATCACCAGCGACGGCGGGGTGTTGACGTTCGTGTCGTCGCCCGATTACGAGGACCCTGCGGATGCCGATGGGAACAAGGCGTATTCGGTGACGGTGGAAGCGTCGGACGGGAACATCAAGGCCACCTTGGATGTGACGGTCACGGTCACGGACGTGGACGAGGCGCCGACGGTCACCGGGCCGGACGCAGTCGATTTCGCCGAGAACGGCACCGGCGATGTGGCCACCTACACAGCCGACGACCCCGAGAACGACGCCGTCACCTGGTCCCTGTCGGGTACGGACGAGGACGCTTTCACGATCGGCAGCTCCGGGGTCCTCCGATTCAACAGCCCGCCCGACCGGGAGACGAAGAGCTCCTAATGGGGGTCCACCACTTCTTCTGGTGTTTCTGGGAGGGTGTGGTGA
>JAPPHZ010000033.1 GCA_028820935.1 bacterium
TCGCTGCGTTTCGCTTCCTCAACGTACCGCTGCGGGTACGCCTTCGTCAGCGGGCCTTGCGAGGAACGCCGCTGCCGACGCCATACCAAACCGCCGTCCCACAGACAGATCACTAAACTCGCGGACGTTCCGCCGGAAACACCGGCGCCGGGAGCCCCGAAGCCGTGGGGGGTAGTGTAAATGGCAGCACAGCGGGTTTTGGTCCCGCTAGTACGGGTTCGACTCCTGTCCCCCCAGCCCCACAGAGGAGTAGCGACGTGGCCATAAGGGCGGTGGTGCTGGGTGCCGGCGAGGGCTCCCGGATGAAGTCGATCCTCCCCAAGGTGATCCATCCGGTGGCGGGGCGGCCGATGATCGAATGGGTCATCAACGCCACCGCATCCCTGGACCCGGTCCAGACGGTGGTGGTGGTCAAGCCGGATGCCGACCAGGTGGTGGCGATGCTGCCCGATGGGGCTAAACCGGTGGTGCAGCCCAAACAGCTGGGCACCGCACACGCCTTGCAATACGCCCTCGAAGTCATCCCGCTGGGTGCCGAAGACCATGTGCTGGTGGTACCCGCCGACACGCCTCTCATAACGAGCGACACGCTGGCCGAGATGGCCAAGCTCCACCGGCGGACCGGAGCGGCCGTCACCTGCGTCACCGCCAACATGGAGGATCCGACCGGTTACGGGCGGGTGGTCCGGGACGGCTGGGGCCGGGTGGAGAGGATCGTGGAACATGCGGACACCAACACCCACGAGCGGGAGATCAACGAGATCAACGGTGGCGTCTACATGTTCGACGGATCCTTGATCCGGGAGGCGGTGGCGCGCGTGGAGCGCGACAACGTCCAGGGTGAGTACTACCTGCCCGACATGGTGGCCATCCTCGGCGCGGAGGGGTACGGGATCAGCGCTTACCGGACCGATGCCGAAGAGTTGTCCGGTGTCAATACCCAGGATCAGCTCGCCGGTGTCACAGAGATCTTCCGGCGCCGTATCAATAGGGCTTGGATGCGGGATGGGGTCTGGATGCAGGACCCGGGCCGGGTCTACATAGACGCCTCGGTGCATCTCGAGGCGGGAGTGCACATCCTTCCGGGGGTGCACCTGGAAGGATCGACTTCGGTAGCGGGAGGCGCCGAGCTGGGACCCGACTGCTTCATCAGGGACAGCCGGATCGGCCCGGGCGCGAGGATTTGGTATTCCGTGCTCCGGGGCGTATCGGTGGGGGCGGATACCGAGGTCGGTCCCTTCGCCTCGCTTCGGCCCGGGGCGGAGTTGGGCGACGGCGCTAAGGCAGGCACCTTCGTGGAGGTCAAGAACTCGGTGGTCGGCGCCCGCGCCAAGGTTCCCCATCTCTCGTATGTCGGGGATGCCGAGATCGGCGAGGAGGCCAATGTGGGTGCGGGGACCATCACGGCCAACTATGACGGATACGACAAGCACCGGACCCGCATCGGAAGCCGGGCGCAGATCGGGTCCAATACCGTGCTGGTGGCGCCGGTCGAGGTGGGGGCGGAGGCCTACACGGGCGCCGGCTCGGCCATCACCCGCGATGTTCCGGATGGAGCCCTCGGTGTGGAAAGGGCTTCCCAGCGAGAGATCCCCGGCTATGCGAAACGGCGGAAAGCTCGCCACGAGGCCGGGTAGACGAGTGCTGAGGAGGACGGGGATCAACCTCCATGGTTGACCGCTGTCCCTCGACCGGACCCTCGTCCCCCGCAATAGGCCAACCGGACATTTTTCAGTACTCTCCTACGACATGGAGCTCGTAACCCGCAAACGCTTCATGCTGTTCACCGGATCGGCCAACCCCGGACTGGCCGAAGCGGTGGCCGACGAGCTGGGCGTGAGGCTCGGCAAGATCCAGCTGTCGCGCTTCGCCAACACGGAGGTGTACACCCGTCCTTCAGAGTCGGTCCGCGGGTATGACTGCTTCGTTATCCAGAGCCATGCCCCCGAGATCAACTTCCACATCATGGAGCAGTTGATCCTGATCGATGCCCTCAAGAGGGCATCAGCCCACCGTATCACCGCGGTGGTGCCGTTCTTCGGGTATGCCCGGGCCGACAAGAAGGTACGGCCGCGTGAACCCATCTCAGCCCGGCTGATGAGCGACCTCTTCCTGGCGGCCGGGGCGGACCGGATAGTGTCGGTGGACCTCCATACCGGCCAGATCCAGGGCTTCTTCCCCAAGCCGTTTGACCACCTGACCGCGCTGCCGATCGTGACCGACTATCTCAAGGAACGCCTGGATGGTCCTACCACCGTGGTCTCTCCCGACGCCGGTGGCGTGAAGCGGGCCGAGAAATACGCCCGTTACCTGGAGGCCTACGTGGCCTTCGTCCACAAGCGGCGCGAGCTTGATGTCCACAACGAGTCCCAGGCCCTGACCGTGGTGGGTGCGGTACGGGGGCGCAATGCGGTGATAGTGGACGACATGATCGATACTGGCGGCACCGTGGAGAATGCGGCCCGGTTACTACGCGAAAGAGGCGCCCGGACGGTGTACGTGGCGGCTACGCACCCCGTGTTGTCGCCCCCCGCCCTCGACCGGCTGAAGAAGGCTCCGATCGATGAGGTGGTGGTAACCGACACGCTACCGATCAGCAAGGAAGCTCGGGACTTCGACAAACTGACCCGGTTGTCGGTCGCTCCGATGCTGGCCGAGGCCTTGCAGGCGATCTTCATGGACAGCTCGGTGTCAGCCCTATTCCTCGGCGACAACAACTGAATGGCTCTCGATACCGAGGTCTTCCGGGTGAGGACCGGCTCCGATCCGGCCGTCGTCGACATCGGCTACCGGCTGGCCACGTTCGTGCAGGGCCGCGGCGATGGACTGCTGTCGGTGTTCGTACCCCATTCCACGGCCGGGCTGGCCATCATGGAGGTAGGCGCAGGGTCCGATAGGGACCTTCTCAGGTACCTGCGAGATGGTATGTCCCCGGACCGCTACCGCTGGGAACACCGGCACGGCGCTCCCGGTCATGGCGCCGATCACGTCATTCCCGCCTTCATATCGCCCAGCCTGGTGCTTCCCGTCCGGGGCGGTGCGCTGACCCTGGGCACATGGCAGACCGTCGTGCTGGTGGACACCAACGTGGGCAATCCGGTACGGGACGTGAGGCTTAGTTTCCTGGTCGCCTGAGCGTCCCCGTTCGCGCTCCGAGACGGGGGAGGACGATCCGTTCGCCGGGGAAGATGAGGTTGGGATCCCCGGAGCCGATCAGATCCCGGTTCATTTCGATCACCTGATTCCAGAGCGGGGCGATCTCCTCGGCGCCGGCCGTCCGGCCCAGGTGTGCGGCCAGGTAGCCGGCGGTGATCGACCACAGGTGGTCGCCCCGTCGCACTGTGTAGGTGACCGGCGCTTCCCCGTCTTCTATGAGGGCACCGAACGCTCCCTCGGCGAGGTGTGGAACCGGCACCGTGACCCCGCCGGCAGCCGGAGACGGTGTCGGGGGACGGTCCCGGTCGGGATTCGTGGCTGCCATGGGGACCGGGACGGTGGCGCCCGTAGGCGAGACCGGAAGGACCGCGCTTACTGCCGCGTCGAAGGTGGCTCCGTGGTGCTCGGCCGTGACGGCATACGGAACCGGAGGGGCATGGGCTGCGCCAACCGGCGTCGAGATGGACAGGCTCCCGACCGCCAGCACCAGCGCCGCGGCGCGGCGGGCCAGATGGCGGATGGGAGCGATCGCTATCCACCGGGTCGCTCGCACCGCAACCGGGATCCGCGTCACGTAGGCGAGGACCGAGAGGACGGTAGTAAGGCCGACCCATGCGGTGATGGCGGCTGCGAGGAGCCAGACCGTTCCGTAAACCGCCTCCTCCGGGTCGGCGGTGAGGATCCGTCCCGGAGGGGGAAGCCACGATGACTCCCTCAAGCGGAGGAGCAGTAGGGCGCTGCCGGCCACTCCGGAGCCCAGGGCGGCCATCTGGATGAGCGTGCGTATCGGTCTCATGACGTATACGTATCGCGCCATACCGAGGCTTTCAAGACCCTTGTCAGGTGCAAGAATTTCGAGACCGACAAAAGTTTGTGAAGGAAATCACTTGCGGGCCGGCGAGCGGCGCGGTTAGTCTTTCTACCGCAAGTCGGCTCGCCGGCTCTTAATTTGGCCCGTCCTTGTGAAATACTTCACAAGCAAGGGGGTTGAACCCCAAAACTCCGAGGCGTACGGCGCTGCGCCTGGACGGAGGGGGAGCCGAGATCCGACGGCTTCGCGACTAGAAGGTGTAAGACCGTGTTGACCATAACCGAGCCGGACTGGCGTGAGATAGCCGCATGCCGGGACTCCGAGCCGAGTCTTTTCTTCCCCATCGGCACGACGGGGTTGGCCATCGAGCAGATCCAGGAAGCCAAGGGCATCTGCTCGCTCTGCCTGGTGACGGATGAGTGCTTGCAGTACGCGCTCCAGACCAACCAGGAGGCTGGGGTCTGGGGAGGTTATGCGGAGGATGAGCGGCGCCGGCTCCGTAAGCGCTGGATGGCCGAGCGGCGCCGGGCGGCGAGCTGAACCCGAGCGGATGAGCACCTCGTCTCGGCGGGAGCACGAGGCGCCCGGGGGTGTCAAGACATCCGGTCCCGTCGCACCCCACATGGTGAGGTGACCGTTCCTAGGCCTGATTATTCATGTCCCCAGCACGCCGACGCGGATCAGGCCACTTCAACCACATCTTTTGCGCAGAGGCCACCTGTCACCTGCTAGGTGACACCACACCCGGCCGGAGGATCGGGTAGCCAAGATGTTGGCTTTGACCCTGGTCAGGGAGATGAAGCGCCCGTTTCCTGTCACCCGCCCAAACCCCCCATCCATGAATAATTGGGGCTACCGGCCGAAGCCCACAGCCTTGTCGGGGGACTCCACCAACTCGATGAAGGCGATGCGCTCCAGCGGGACTCCTATGTCGCCACCCTTGGCGTCCTGGAACCACAGGAGGGACACGCCGTCGCTATAGGCGTCCTCGAGCAGCGTGACGATCTCGTCCTTGCTTCCGGCTTCCACCTCGATCTCACGTCCGGTATCCGCGATTCCGATACGTGCTCTCACCCCGAACCTCCCCGGTCTTTGTGAGCTGGATGCGCCCAGGATCGTAAACCAGTGGCCACTGTCCACCGACCACTGACCACTGATCTAACCGGCCTTTCGGTGAGCGGTCTGCTCCATGGTCGCCTCGACGGAGGCCTTCAGGGCTTCGAGCAGATCCACCACCCGGGTCGGTTCCTGGGTCTCCGAGGCGACGATTTCCTTGCCCTCGATCTTCTGGCGCACCAGTTCCTCGATCTTCTCGCGGGTGGTGTCCGTCCAATGCTCGGGCTCGAAATCCGTGGCGAGGTTCTCGATCAGCATCTTGGCCATTGCCAACTCGCTCTCCAGAGGCTCCACCTCCGTCTCGAGGTTCTCGAAGTCGGCGGCGCGGATCTCGTCCGGCCAGTACATGGTCTCCAGAACGAGCAGGTCTTTCTGCGGCCTGATCGCTGCCAGGTGCTGGCGGGACCTGATCGCCACGGTTGCGATCGCGACCCGGTCGGTCTCGGCCAGGGCGGTCCGGAGGAGGTGGTAGGCCTTCTCTCCGGTGGGACCGGGTTCCAGGTAGTAGGAGGTGCGGTAGTAGACGGGGTCAATCTGGAGCGCGTCGACGAAGGCCGCCACATCGACGATGCGGGGGCCGCCCTGGTAGGCGGCCGCGGCGATCTCCTCATCGGTCAGGACCACGTACCGGCCCTTCTCGAACTCGTACCCGCGCACGATCTCCTCCCGAGGGACCTCGCGACCGTCGGCATCGGCAACCTTGCGATACCTGATCGGGCTGTGGTCCTGCTGGCGGAGCTGGCGGAACTTGGGCCGCCGGCTGGTCGTGGCCGGGTACAGGCGAACGGGAATGGTCACCAGGCCGAACGATACGGCGCCGCTCCATATTGGTCGCATGATCTGGAGTCTAGGGGCGTGCCGGAAAGACCCCGGTCAAAGGGTTCGCTGATCGCTCGTTACCGTCGGGTCAGGCGGCTTACCAACAAGCGAACCCTGCGAGGCTCGTTTTCCGGCACCGCCCTACGAGGGTGCCGGAACGAGGAAGGAGAGAGGCGTGCTCGGACCCGGTCCGCTCCTCTGTGGACAAAGCGCGGGCGGCTGTTCTATACTCCATCGACCCACCAACGGCAGGAAACCACCTGCCATCCGGCCGGGGCGCCGCGTTCTCTCCCCCTAGAACCGCGCCCCGGCCTTCCAATTCCCAGCGCCTGCAGAGTGCGGCGCCGCCCCACCCGATCCCGGCGTACTGTTAGGCTTCGCGGCCCGCATTCGAGCGCTAGCCCTCGTAGCTCAGGGGATAGAGCACCGGCCTCCGGAGCCGGGTGCGCAGGTTCGAATCCTGCCGAGGGCGCCTAGCTGGTCTGAAGTCAGGCGTCTGTAGCTTGTAGTCGGCAATCAGCGTTGACTCCGTTTAACCCCGATTATTCATGGTAGGGGTTTGTCCGGGTGACGGAATTGGTTGTTCCATGATCCTGGCCTGGAGTCATGGCCATTCGACGGCCCCATCTTCCGGCCGGGTGCGGAATCAGCCGCCGGGTGAAAGGTGGCCGCTTGCGAATGATGTGGTTGAAGTGGCCTGATTCGTGTTGGTGTGCTGGGAAGGAACAATCAGGGTTAACAACTGATCGGAGACCAGCAACCACCAACTAGTAACCAATCATCTAGTCTGGTGCGGCCCACTCCCCAGAAGGTTCGCTATGGCGCTGCGCGATGTGCTTCCCTTGACCTGGAACCTACGGAACGACCGAGCCTCGATCGGTGGCGTCCGGCTGGCCGCGATCGCAGAACACTTCGGAACACCTGCGTACGTTTTCGACATGGCCCACCTCGAGGCGCGCCTGGATGAATTCACGAGCGCCTTCAACGGCATCGGTGTGCCCGTGTACGCCACCAAGGCCTTCATCTGCCCTGCCCTGGCCGAGATGGTCTGGTCACGGGGCTGGTGGGCCGACGTGGTGTCGGTCGGAGAGACCGCCATCGCCCGGCGAGGAGGGATTCCGGCATCCCGCATCCTCCTCCACGGCAATCTGAAATCCGAGGCCGAGATCGACCTGGCCGCCTCGGGACAGGTTGGAATCACGGTCATCGACAGCCTGGGCGAGATCGACCGGCTGGCCCGGGCCGCCCGGGCGGCGGGTCGTACCGTGGACGTGATGATCAGGCTCAACGAGGCGGTCGACCTGGTCACCAACCGGAAAGTCCTCACCACGGGCGATCACGCCAAGTTCGGGTTGTCGCCGGACGCGACCGACCAGGCCATAGCCGGGGTGGCCGCCACCGAAACCCTCCGGCTACGAGGGCTGCATCTCCATGCCGGGAGCCACATAACCGACCCGGAACTCTACGCCCGGATCCTGGGCCGCCTGGCGGCGGTCGTGACGCGGAACCGGTCGGCCTTCACCACCACGCCGGTCCTTCTCGACGTGGGAGGCGGCATGGCCTCGCCATACCTGCGTGCCGATGCGACGATCAGCCCGGCCGAGGTGGCCGCCGCCCTGCGGCGAGCCCTCGGGTCGCCGGAGATCGTGGAGCGGATCGGACCGGTCGAGGTAATGGTGGAGCCGGGACGGGCGCTGGTGGCCAACGCGGGGGTACTGCTCTACACGGTCGGGGTTCGCAAGCCGTTGCCGGGCGGCGGAGAGATGCTGGCCCTGGACGGCGGCCTCACCGACAACCCGAGACCGGCCCTGTACGACTCCCGGTACGAGTTGTTGGCCGATGGCCGGCTCGACCAGCCGGCGGACCATCCCTTCCGGGTCTTCGGCCGGATGTGCGAGACCGACGTGATGCTCGAGGAGGTCCTGCTACCGGCGACCATGGCCCCCGGCGATCTGGTTGCCATGCCCGCGGCGGGCGCCTACACCTTCGCCATGTCATCCCGCTACAACGTGCTGCCCCGCCCACCCGTCCTGTTCGTCAAGGACGGCGAGGTGCGGGAGGTGGTGCGTCGGGAGACACTCGAGGAGGTCCTGGCGGGTCAAAGAACATTGAATGAGACCGAACCGTTGGTCGTCTAGGAGGGTACTGAAAAATGTCCAGCCGGCCCGATAACCGGAAACAAAATCCCAGGCAGAAGTATCGCGGGCCAACCCATCCCCGTCTTTTTCAGCACCCTCCACGCGTGGATGGGAGCAGAGTATGAGCATGCAGATCGGTGTCGGGTTCCTGGGCGCCGGCACGGTCGGGAGCGCCCTCATCCGCCGGCTCATCTACGAGTCGGACGCGATCGCCGCCAAGACGGGCCTAGACCTGGTGGTACGCGGGATCGCGGTCCGTGACCTCGCCAAGGACCGAGGGATCGTGATCCCTCCCGGGTTGCTGACCGATCGCCCTCGCGACGTGGTGGACGACCCCACGGTCCAGATCGTGATCGAGGTCATGGGAGGTCTGGATCCGGCGGGAGACCTGGTGATGAGAGCCCTCAACTCCGGTAAGGCCGTGGTGACGGCCAACAAGGAACTGATGGCGTCGCGGGGGCGCGACCTGCTGGCCGCTGCCGAAACCGCAGGTGTCTCGCTGCTGTTCGAGGCGGCCGTGGGAGGAGGTATCCCGATCATCCGCCCCCTCTCCGAGTCGCTGGCCGGCGAGAGGATCACCTCGGTGCTCGGAATCGTGAACGGCACCACCAACTACATCCTGACCCGCATGGTGGAGGAGGGAATCGCCTACGAGGAAGTGCTGGCCGAGGCGCAGGAGTTGGGTTATGCGGAAGCCGATCCCACCGCCGACGTGGGCGGCGGCGACGCGGCCTCCAAGGCCGCCATCCTGGCCAGCCTGGCCTTCGGGACCTGGGTGGACGGTTCACAGGTCACCAGGGAGGGCATCCAGGACCTCAGGACCGAGGACTTCGTGTTCGCCCGCCGGCTCGGCTACATCCCCAAGCTCCTGGCGATCGCCGAGTATTCCGAAGACAGCATCGCGGTTCGCGTGCATCCCACGCTCGTGCCGTTGGATCACCCCCTCGCCTCGGTCCGGGGAGCCACCAACGCCATATACGTCTCCGGTCCTTCGATCGGCGAGCTGTTGTTCACCGGTCCCGGAGCCGGAGGAGAGCCGACCGCTACGGCTCTGCTCGGCGATGTGATCATGTCGGCGCGGGAACGCCTGGCCGGGACGCAGGTCAAATCACGGATCCGCTTCGCATCGGGTCGCCTCCGGGACGTGGCGGACTTCTCGACCAAGTGGCTGATCCGGACTACCGTGGCGGACCGCCCTGGCGTGCTGGCCCAGATAGCGGCGGTATTCGGCCGTAACGAAGTGTCGATCAAGTCGGTCTGGCAGGATGGGCGCGGCGACGTGGCCACCCTCCTGCTGGTGACACACGAGTCCCCCGAGGGGGACCTGCAGCTGGCGGTATCCGAGCTGGCCGGGCTCGAAGTCGTATCCGAGGTGGATTCGGTCATGCGGGTCTACAACGACGAGCCCTGAGTGTCGGTCCGGCTGGTCTCGACCCGAGGCGGCCCGGCGGTCGACATGCCGGCCGCCGTCCTCGCCGGGCTGGCGCCCGACGGAGGTCTGTACGTTCCCGAGGAGTGGCCTCGTCTTGATCCCACCGGTCTGGACGCCGGTTCGGGCTTCGCGGCGGTGGCCACCGCGGTCCTCGGGCTGTTCACATCCGACCTGCTGTCCGCCCCCCGGCTGGAACGGCTGGTAGGGGAGGCGTTCGCTCGCTTCGACCACCCCGAGGTGGCGCCCCTGGTGGAACTCGGTCAGGACCTCTACCTGATGGAGTTGTTCTGGGGCCCCACCCTTGCCTTCAAGGACTTCGCTCTCCAGGTCCTCGGCCGGCTGGTCGACGTGGCGCTGGGCGAGCGCGGCGGCAACGCCATGATCCTCGGCGCCACGTCCGGCGACACCGGTTCGGCGGCCATGGAGGCGTTTCGGGATAGGGAGCGGGTGGACGTGGTGATCCTGTTTCCCGAGGGGCGGACCACCGAAGTTCAGCGCCGGCAGATGACCACCATCGACGCGCCCAACGTCCACGCCGTAGCGGTGCAGGGGACCTTCGATGACTGCCAGGACCTGGTCAAGGGCGTGTTCTCCGATCCCGCGGCTCGGGAAGACCTGTCGCTGTCCACGGCCAACTCGATCAACTTCGGCCGGCTGATCACGCAGGTCGCCTACTACTACTGGGCGGTGGCGCGGCTGGGCGGGCCGGTCTCGTTCGCCGTTCCCAGCGGCAACTTCGGCAATGTCTATTCCGGTTATGCCGCCACCCGGATGGGCCTCCCGGTGCGGCGCCTGGTCGTGGGGAGCAATGCCAACAACGTGCTCGACGGGTTCTTCCGGGACGGCCGGCTGGACCTCGGTACCGTGATCCCGACCCTGAGCCCCTCGATGGACATCCAGGTCCCGTCCAATCTGGAACGTCTCCTGTTCGACCTGTTCGGGAGGGACGGGGAGAGGCTGGTGGCCGCCATGATCCGGCTGCGCGAGGAGGGCTCTCTCACGGTTACGGCCGGGACGGATGACCTCTTCGTGTCGAGGTGGTACGACGACGAGGACACGATGGCGACGATGCGGGAGGTATACCGATCCTCGGGGAGGATCGTGGACCCGCACTCGGCGGTCGGGATAGCGGCAGCTCGGGACTCGGCGCCGGATGGCCCGGTGGTCTGCCTGGCGACCGCCCACCCGGCCAAGTTCGCCGACGCGGTCGAGAGTGCTCTCGGCCGGCCGTCACCCGTTCCTGCGGCACTCGAGGGCATCCACGATCGCCCCGAGCGGGTCACCCGGATCCCGAGGGATCTGGGCGCCGTCCACCGGTTGCTCAGGGAGAAAAGCCGCTTCGCCTAGGAATCTCCTAGCCTCTCGTCGTTGCTGAGGTGTTAGTCCGTCTCGAGTCCATAGCCGGTGACCGACGTCCTGTCCCATCACGACCCACCCGCCATTGGTGGCTTCGGGCTTGGGGGACTTGGAAGGCCACATCTACGCTGCTCCTCGGAGGGCGAGCGTGGCGGCGTGCAGTTCGCAAGGTACATTCTATTCCCGCGCTGGTGACGGGCGTACTCGGCGCGCGACAAGCCCGCGGCGCCAGCACAGGATGGTGGGTTGTGCGACTGCCTCACCAACGAGCATTTCTGCGATGTGGATACGAATCCGTTGAGGCTGCGCGATTTCGTGGGGTTGGCTGCCTTGTTAGCGCTCGCAGCGGCAGCGTGTGGCTCCGAGGAGGCCGCCGTGCCGGCGTCGGTTGCCCGGGCCGATGCAACGACTACCACGTTTGCGGCGGTTGAGGAGGCCTCTCCCACCGCTGGAGCGGTGGAGGTTGCGGAGGCGGGGACGGAGGTTGTTGAGGAGGAGGCGCCCGTTACTACTGAGGTCGTGGAGGTGGTTGTTGAGGAGGCTTCCCCCGCCGCTGGAGCGGTGGAGGTTGCGGAGGTCGGGACGGAGGTTGTTGAGGAGGAGGCGCCCGCTACCACTGAGGTCGTGGAGGTGGTTGTTGAGGAGGCTTCTCCCACGACTACTACTGAAGCCATGGTGGAGGCGGCTGCCGACACGGGACCGTTACGCCTTGCCGCCGACGTGCTGGCTGAACTGCAGGTAGCGCCCGAACAGCGTTCAGGCTACGACCGCGAGCACTTCCCTCACTGGAGCGACATGGACGGCGACGGATGCGACACCCGCAGGGAGGTGCTCATCCGCGACTCGCGGGTTCAATCGACACTCGATCCGAACCGCACCTGCTGGGTCGTCTCGGGCCTCTGGTACTCGCACTACGACGGGGAGTGGGTGGAGGGCCCGTCATCGCTGGACATCGATCATCTGGTTCCGCTGGCGGAAGCCTGGGATTCGGGCGCGCACAGTTGGGAGCCGGATCGGCGGGAGGAGTTCGCCAACGAAGAGGGTGCACTGCTGGCCGTGACCGCCCGGTCCAACCGGGCGAAAGGCGCCTCCGACCCGGCAAGGTGGATGCCTTCGAACGAGGACTTCACATGCCCGTACGCGGCCGCTTGGATAGCTGTCAAGGCGAGGTGGAACCTGACCATGGATCACGAGGAGTCGGATTTCCTGCAACGGTTGCTGGCCGGGAGGTGCTCAGGATCCACCCTCCATATCCGGACTCCCGTGCTGGCTTTCCCGGTCTTGGATACGCCGACCCTGGATACTCCGACCCTGGATACTCCGACCCTGGATACTCCGGGGGGCGGGACCGAGGTCCCGCCCGATCCGGGCGATTCCAAGAATTGTTCCGATTTCTCGACGCAGGGCCAAGCCCAGGAATGGTTCGATACCTATTTCCCCCACTACGGGGATGTGGCCCGGCTGGACCGGGACGAGGACGGGGTGGTCTGCGAGAGCCTGCCCGCCGGTTAGCCCGGAGCCGGCATCCGGCTTCCGGTGTCTGGTTTCCGGGTCCCCGCCACGGCCCACTGGCTCCTGATTCGCCACACCATCCCCGTGTGTTAACATCCGGGTACCGCCCGCCTAGTTGCCGGGCGACCATATCCCGCCACAGGAGCATTTGTACCTGTTCCGGTGTTCCCGCCTAGGGCCGTGGCGGTCTCCCGAGATTGCGGCCGGGGCCGTAGTGGCCTCGCCGGTCGATCCAGATCCAGAGTCTTTCCGGTCCGGTTAAGGACCGGCGAGTACCGGTACGGAGATCCCGAGCGGTCCAACCGGAATTGGAATTGTCGGGGCATGAGGCGCCCCCGACCTTGGTCGGGCGAGCACTTACGGAGGAACCAGAATGGCCACCCGATCAGAGCTACAGACTAAGAACATCAAGGACCTGCGCACCATCGCATCGGCGGTCGGCATAGAGGTCGATGGCCTGCAGAAGGCGAAGCTCATCGACGCGATCATGGGAGCAGACGGCTTTGAGGTGGCGGACGAGGCACCACAGGTCGAGTTGCCTGATGCGACTGTCCGGGACAGCCGCGTGGAGGAGAACGGAAGTGCCGCATCGGCGTCCGAAGTCCCGGGTGGTGAGACCGGTTCACCGTCGGGCCGGGATCGCTCGGTGCGGCGGGGCCCGGACGGGGGCGCACCGCGCGGTCAACGCGGGCCGCAGAAGGGCGGACCGGGCGGGAGGCGCCGCCGCAGGCGAGGGCCCGCCGACCGCTCCGTCCCGGATGGCCCGGCCGAGGTTCGCGAGGGCGCTTTGGACATCCTTCCCGAGGGGTACGGGTTCCTCCGGTGTTCGGGTTACCTTCCCAGCGAGAAGGACGTATACGTTTCGGCCGGACAGATCCGCAAGTTCGCCCTCCGGAAGGGCGATGTGCTGAGCGGCCCGGTGCGGGCGCCGCGCAGCCAGGAGAAGTTCCCCGCCCTCGCCCGGATCGAGAAGAGCAACGGGATGTCGCCGCAGGAGGCGCGCGGGCGTCCCAAGTTCTCCAACCTCACCCCCCTCTTCCCCGATGTCCGGCTGCGGTTGGAGGTGCCCGGGAGGTCCCGGAGCACGCTCACCCGCATCATCGACCTGATCGCTCCCATCGGGAAGGGCCAGCGGGGCCTGGTCGTCTCGCCGCCGAAAGCCGGGAAGACCACCGTCCTGAAGGAGATTGCTCAGGCGATCTCGGCCAACAACCCCGAGTGCTACCTCATGGTGGTGCTGGTAGACGAGCGCCCCGAAGAGGTCACGGACATGCAGCGCTCCGTGAAGGGCGAGGTCATCTACTCGACGTTCGACCGGCCCGCCGAGGAGCACACCCAGGTCTCGGAACTGGCCATAGAGCGGGCCAAGCGGATGGTGGAGATGGGCACCGACGTGGTGATCCTGCTGGACTCCATCACGCGGCTCGCCCGGGCCCACAACCTGGCCACGCCGGCTTCCGGGCGTATTCTCTCGGGCGGGGTCGATTCCACCGCTCTCTACCCACCCAAGCGGTTCTTCGGAGCGGCCCGGAACATCGAAGAGGGTGGGAGCCTCACCATCATCGGAACTGCTCTGGTAGAGACCGGTTCGAAGATGGACGAGGTGATCTTCGAGGAGTTCAAGGGGACCGGCAACATGGAACTACGCCTCGACCGTCGGCTGGCCGACCGGCGGGTCTACCCGGCCATCGACATCGCTTCCTCGGGCACGCGGCGGGAGGAACTCCTCTTCGATCCGGACGAGCTCCAGCAGGTCTGGAAGCTGCGCCGGGTGCTCCTGGGCCTGGAGCCGGGGGCCGCACTCGAGTTGCTGATCGACAAGCTGAGAACCTCGAAGTCGAATGCCGACTTCCTGGCGGAAGTGGCCAGGTCGCGCAACTAGACCGCAAACCGGCGCCGGCGGGTGCCGTTGTGGAACCTAACCTGGGAGGACGTGGCATAATCCCGTGGCTTGTGAGACCCGGCCCGAGGCGGCTTCCGCTGCCGCTGTCCAGGCACCAGAGCGAGAACAGGAGGACACGTGAAGCGTGACATACATCCCGAGTACCGACCCGTGGTGTTCCAGGACCCCTCGGTCGACTTCGCGTTCCTGACCCGATCGACCATCCGCACCCACGAGACCATCGTCTGGGAGGATGGCCAGACCTATCCCCTGGCCCGGGTCGAGATATCGAGTGCGAGCCATCCGTTCTTCACCGGCAAGCAGAAGCTGGTGGACACGGCGGGACGGGTGGAACGTTTCGAGCGGCGCTACGGCAGGACGGCCCGTGATCGGGGAGACGCGGGCAAGCCTTCCTAGTCCGCCTCGGGTAGCCGGCACATGTCCGAGTCCCCGGTATCGACCGTCGGAGGTCAGGCTGTAATCGAAGGGGTGATGATGCGGGCGCCATCCGCCTGGTCGGTGGCGGTCCGCAGCCCTTCCGGTGAGATAGAAGGCGTCCGCCACCGGCTACCGAGGCTCAGTTCGCGCTCTCGATGGGCCAGGGTCCCGCTGGTCCGGGGCGTGCTGGTGTTGGGGGAGAGCCTCACCCTGGGCTTCCGCGCTCTGGCGTGGTCGGGGCAGCGCTCGGTCGGAGAGGACGAGAAGCCCGTCACCAAGGGTCAGATGGCGGGTTCCATGACCATCGCCGCCATCTTCTTCGTGGGGTTCTTCATAGTCGTTCCGCTGCTGGTGGTCCGCTGGGGTGGCCTGAATGCTTCGTCATGGGTGTTCCACCTGGTCGAGGCCACCATCCGGATCGCCTTGCTGGTCGGCTACGTGTGGCTGATCGGGCGCTGGGAGGAGATAGGACGCGTCTATGCCTACCACGGCGCCGAGCACATGACCATCCATGCCTACGAGGCGGGCGATCCGCTCGATCGGGACCACATCGGCGCCTACCGCCCGGAGCACCCGCGGTGCGGGACCAGCTTCCTGCTGCTGGTCATGCTCACCGCCATCGTGGTGTTCAGCCTGGTGGGCAGCCTTCCGTGGTACGGCCTGATCGCGAGCCGGGTGGTGCTGATTCCGGTGGTGGCCGGCATTTCCTACGAGCTCCTCAAGCTGGGCGGAGCGCAAGCGGATAGGCCCGTGGGCAGGGTTCTCACCGCTCCGGGCCTTTGGTTGCAGCGACTCACGACGCGGGTTCCCGAGACGAACATGATCGATGTGGCGGTGGCCGCGTTGCTGTTCGCGCTGACGGACGAGGAAGTCGACGAGGTAGCCCGGAGGGGTCCGATCATCCCCGAGGCGCTGAGCGCCACGGGCAGGTAGGTGGAGAGTGGTGGACCAGGGGCTGACCGATCGGCTCACCGAGATCGAGCAGGAATACGGTGAGGTCGAGGGCCTGCTGGCCGATCCGGCGGTGCTGGGCGACCCGATCCGGTACGGCGAGGTCTCCCGCCGCTACGCCGAACTCCGGCCGCTGGTCCAGACCTTCCGGTCGATAACGGCGGCGGTCGACGACGCCCGAGAGGCGATCGAGCTGGCCGATATCGAGACCGACCCCGATCTTGCTGCGGAACTGCGCGAGCTGGCCGTGGCCCGCCAGCAGGAAGCCGACCGCATGGCCGGCGAGCTCCGGGCCGCGCTCACGCCCAGCGACCCGGACGACGCTAAGGACGCCATCGTCGAGATCCGGGCCGCTGCCGGGGGAGCGGAAGCGGCTCTGTGGGCCGCGGAACTGCTCCGCATGTACCAGCGGTTCGCCGAGGCGGAGGGCTTCACTTGGGAGCCGATCGACAGCGCGGCTGCGGAGGGCGGAGGGCTCAGCTCGGTCACCTTCGGAGTAACCGGTCGTGGGGCGTTCGCGAGGCTCAAGTTCGAGGCCGGGGTCCACCGGGTGCAGCGGGTTCCGAGGACAGAGTCCCAGGGGCGGGTCCATACCTCCACGGCCACGGTGGCCGTGATGCCTGAAGCCGAAGAGGTCGATGTGCAGATCGACGCGGGCGACGTCAAGGTCGACACGTTCCGGTCGTCGGGGCCGGGAGGGCAATCCGTGAACACCACCGACTCGGCCGTCCGGATCACCTATCTGCCCACCGGACTGGTTGTTACCTGCCAGGACGAGAAGTCCCAGCTCCAGAACAAGGAAAAGGCCTTCCGGGTGCTCCGGGCCCGGCTGTACCAGGAAGAGCACCTGGCCCGCGCCGCGGAGCGCGCCGCGGGTAGGCGGTCGCAGATCGGCACCGGTGATCGGTCCGAGAAGATCCGGACGTACAACTTCAGGGAGAACCGGGTGACCGATCACCGGATCGGCCTCACCATCAGGCGCCTCCCGCAGGTCCTCGACGGCAATCTGTCCGAGTTCGTCGACGCCCTCACATCGGAGCAGGCCACCCGGCGGATGGTCGGCGAGTGATCTTCTTCGTTCGCTTCCCGCCCGACGCCGACCTCTCCGCCGAGGCCATCGAGGAGATCGTGCAGAGCTGTCTCGGCCGGTCCGGCTCCGTGATTGGGGCATCGGAAGGCGCGATAGACGTGGAACTGTCCGGTGGGAATCCGGCCGCAGCCCTGGCGGTACTGGCGGCCGAGCTTCGGGCAGCCGGACTCCCGCCTTCAACGATGATCGACATCCCATCGCGGGGCTTGCGTCTAGGGATTCACGAGGTCTAGTGGTCTGTCTGTGGGATGGCGGTGTGGTATGGCGTCGGCAGCGGTGTCCCTCGCAAGGCCCGCTGACGAAGGCGTACTCGCAGCGGTACGTCGAGGAAGCGGAACGCAGCGACGGGACGCCGATGGCCGCCAGAGCACCCGGTTGTAGCGCAGACAGACCACTAGGAGGGTGTCGCCAGTACGTGGATCCGTGGGCCGGCCGGGGGTGAGAGCAGCGAATGGCCACCGGCGGCTACAGGTCGGCGGCGTCAACTCCAGACTCCTGATCGGAAGTTGCAGCCTGCCATCCCATGAGGTGGTGCGGTTGCTCGCAGCCATCACGGGCCGATCTCGCGCCGAACTGCTGAGCGGCATGGTGATCGATCGGTCCACGGTGAACATGTTCTACCGGCTGGTGGAGCAACGCTCGGCCGGGATGCCACTCCAGTACCTGGAGGGAACGGTGCAGTTCGGGCCCTTGGAGCTGCTGGTGGACGACCGGGTCCTCATCCCCCGGCCCGAGACGGAGCAGCTGTGGGAGAAGACCCTCGATCTGGTTCCCGACGGGGCCTGCACCGTCGTCGACATGGGCACCGGCTCCGGCTGCCTGGCGATCGGCATCGCCCACCAGCGGCCGGCGGCGCGCGTCATCGCGACCGACATCAGCCGTGACGCCCTCGATCTGGCCCGGCTCAACGCCGCCCTCATGCAGGTGGAAGCCGAGTTCTGCCTGGGGGATCGCTTCGATGCGCTCCATCAGTCTTTGCGCGGCGACGTCGATGTGATCGTCACCAATCCCCCCTACGTCTCGGACTCGGAGTGGCTCGAGCTGCCTCCCGAGGTTCGAGACTACGAGCCCCGCCTGGCCCTGGCGGCCGGCGACGGGCTCCACATCTTCCGGTACCTGGCATCGGAGGCGCCGTCGTGGCTGGCGCCCGGTGGCGCCCTCGTGGCCGAGATAGGAGACCGGCAGGGGGCCAAGATTCGCTGGGCGTTCAGGGGCCCGCCGTGGGAGGCGAGCGTCCTGCCCGACCTGGCCGGACGGGACAGGTTCCTGATCGCCAGGATCACCGCATGAGCCTCGACGCGGCGCTGGTGGCGCTGCGGGCCGGCCGGGTGGTCGGGGTGCCCACGGACACCGTCTACGGCCTGGCGGTCGATCCTGCCGACGAGGAGGCGGTCCGGTCACTCTTCCGGATCAAGGGGCGCGGGTGGAGCCTACCGCTGGCCGTTCTGGCGGCCTCGTTCGATCAGGTCGACAAGCTCGTCCATTGGGCCGAGGCGGACAGGCGGCTCGTCGAACCCCACTGGCCGGGGCCGCTCACCGCCGTGCTGAGCACCAGGGTGTCGTTGGCGGCGGGTGTCGGCGACCACGACCGCGGCACGCTGGCGGTGCGGATCCCGGATCACGACCTCCTGAGAAGGTTGCTGGCGCGCTCCGGCCCCCTGGCGGTCACTAGCGCCAATCCGAGCGGTTCGGCGCCCGCGCTGGACAGCGTCCAGGCTCGGGCGCTGTTCGGCGGTCGGGTGTCCGTGTACGTGGAGGGGGAGCGGCAGGGAGGAGAGGCGTCGACCGTGGTCGATCTGACCCGCGTCCCCCCGGTCGTGCTACGCGAGGGACCGATACCTTCTAGCTTTAGTCGCTAGTTTATTGTTTCTAGTCGAATCGTTTCAACTAACAACTAACAACTAGCAACTAGCTCGACTCGGCGGCCAGGGTACGGCGGCGGGTGATCTCGGCCGATATGGCCGGGACGACCTGGTGGAGGTCGGCTATCACGGCCCAGTCGGCCTTGGTGACCATGGGCGCGTCGCGGTCGATGTTGATGGCCAGGACGTTCTTGGCGTTCATCATCCCCACCCAATGCTGGATGGCGCCGGAGATGCCGCAGGCGACATAGAGGTCGGGGGCCACCACGGTCCCCGTCTGGCCCACCTGGAACTTGTGGTTCTTCCAGCCGTTGTTGGTGACCACTCGGGAGCAACCCACCGCGCCTCCCAGCAAGTCGGCCAACTCCTCGATGATGTCGAAGGCCTCTGCGCTCCCGACCCCGCGTCCACCGCTCACAACCACCGGGGCGGTGGCGAGCGTGATGCCCTCCGAGACGGTTACCCGGTCCACCACCATGGTCACGGCGTCGGACTGGTCCAGCTCGGGGGTGAACTCCGCGACCATTCCGGCCGCCGGCTCACCGGCGGTAGCGGCTTCCGTGCTGTGGGGAGCGAGGGTCACCAGCTTGACCGGTGCGGACAGCCGGGCCCGCTCGTGGAGGCTTCCACCCCACCGGACCCGCGTCATCAGCCAGTCGTCGCCGTCCTGCTCTATCTCCAGGCAGTTCGCGACCATGGCCAGGTCGGTCCGGGCGCCGACCTGGGCCATCACTTCGTTGCCGCGGTCGGTGCCCGTGGCGATCACCGCCCCGGCCCCCGACATCCCGGCCAACTGGACGAGGCTCTCCGCCCAGGCGTCCGGGCCGTAGTCGACAAGCAGATCGTGGCGCACCAGGTGGATGCGTTCGGCGCCGTAGGCATCGAGACCGCCGGAGGCCGAAGCCGCGCCGGCGCCGATCACGACCGCGTGGAGTTCGGCGCCCAGGTTCTCGGCCAGTAGCCGAGCGCCGGTCATCCCACCGAGCGCGGTCTCGTCGATCCGGCCCCGATCATGCTCGACCAGGTAGAGGAAGATGCTCATACCAGACCCAGGCTTTCCATGATGTCCACGATTGTCGGTACAGCTTCCGGACCCTCGCCGAGAATCTCGACCGCCGATCCCGCATCGGGCGGGGTCATCAGCATCACCTTCGATTGGCCGCTCGAGCCGGCAACCGGCTCCATGGTCTCCACCGGCGCCCGGCGAGCCGCCATGCGACCCTTCAACGTCGGGTAACGGGGCAGGTTGATCCCCTCCTTGACTCCGACCACCGCCGGCATCGGCAGGCGGTACACCTCCCAGCCGGATGGGGTCTCACGACGGGCGGCGATCGAATCCCCCTCGGTGTCGATGCCCTTGATGCCGGTAACCATCGGGCGTCCAAGGGATCGAGCCGCCCGGATGCCGACCTGGAAGCCGCCGGAGTCGGCCGATTCGTTGCCGAACAGGACTAGGCCGAACGGCTCGCCCTGCTCCTCCTCCAGCCGGGCAATGGCCGAGACCAGGGCTGCGGACGTGGAAACCGGGTCCCAGTCGGGGGTATCGCTGGGAAGCAGGACCACCGAGGTGGCGCCGACGGCCACCGCAGCGCGCAGTTGCTCCTCGGCCTCGGGCGGACCCAACGTCAGGACGGTTACGGACCCGCCCTCGCGTTCCACTATCCGTACCGCCTCCTCGACGGCGCACTCCTCGTGGGGGCTGATCGCGAAGCCAAGCAGCGAGGCGTCGATGTCCTGGGCGTCCGGTGTGAGCACGATCTTCGCTCCGGGCGCCGGGACCCGCTTGACACAAACCAGAATCCGCATGTCAGAACCTCGCTCGACCCTGGGCTGGCGCTTTCAGCTCTTCATCCGGCTGTCGTCCGGATCGAACAGAGGCCTGGAGCCGACCCGGGCCACCTTCACCGGGAACAATTCGTTCTGGTACATGATCTGGAGACTACGGCCCTCCTGGGCGAACTCGGGCGGCAGGTAGCCCAGGAACAGGTACGTGTCGAGGGACGGCGACGCCCCGGCCGAGGTCACCCTCGAGACCCGACCCTTGCGGTCCACGATCCGGTCACCGTCCAGGGTGAGGATGGGCTCGTTCCCGCCCATCGGGAACCGGGCGACTCCTGACGTGGAAACGTAGCTCTCCAGGTTCAGGGTGCAGCACACCGCGGCGGGCTCCTCCTCCCGAGCCTCCAGGTAGGCCGCCTTGCCTACGAAGTCGGCCTTCTTCACCAGGCGCCGGGCGAGGCCCGCTTCCACCGGGTTGTACTCGGACTCGAGCTCGGCGCCCATCAACCGGTAGCCCTTCTCCAGGCGGCCGGTGGTCCCGTAGACGCCGGCGCCCACCGGTACCACTCCCAGGTCCTGGCCGGCCTCCCAGAGCGTCTCCCACAGCATCGGGGCGTGCTCCATGCCGGTGTACACCTCCCAGCCGAGCTCGCCCACGTAGGAGATGCGGAACATGGTGACGGGGATCGAGCCGATGGTGGCATGCTTCCAGGTTCCATACGGGAACCCCTCGTGGGAGACGTCGTCATCGATGACTTTCTGGACCAGCCGCCTGGCGTTCGGGCCCCAGACGCCGATGGTCGACATCGAAGAGGTGACGTCGGTGAAGGTGACGCAGTCGCTCTCCGGTAACCATTTCCGGAACCAGTAGGCGTCGCGGGCGCCGTCAAAGCCCCCGGTTATGACCCGGAAGTGGTCCTCTCCCATGCGCAGGATGGTCAGGTCGGAGCGGAACCCGCCCTCCTCGGTGAGCAACGGTGTGTAGATGCCGCTTCCCACCGGGCGGTCCACCTGGTTCACGGTCATGTACTGCACGAACTGGAGCGCGCCGGAGCCGGTGATGTCGAAGATGGCGAAAGCGGTCAAGTCGACCATGCCCACCCGGTCTCGAAGGGCGAGGTGCTCGGCGTTCTGGATGGGCGACCACCAGCGGCGGTCCCACTCGTGGGGGCGTTCGGGTATCCGGTCGCCGTACTCCTCGAGCAGGGGAGCGTTCGACTCGTACCAGTGGGGCCGCTCCCATCCGCCCGCCTCGAAGTACACCGCCCCCAGCGCCGACGTGGCGGCGTGGAGGGTGCTGACCCGGCTGTTACGCCGGCTGTCCCACTGCTCCCGCGGGTGGACGATCCCGTAGGTCTTGTTGAAGTGCTCCGCGCACCTGGCCAGGATGTGGCCCTCCGTCTTCATGTAGGGGTAGAAGCGGGCGATGTCGGAGGCGTGCGGGTCGATCTCGGGGTAGCCCTGGGTCATCCACTCGGCCAGGGCCCGACCCGTGCCGGGACCTTCCTTGATCCAGATGGCGGCGCACGACCATAGGTTCTTGACCTCGGGCGTCTCGCCGACCAACGGCATGGCGTCGGGGGTCAACGAGAGCAGCCCGTTGATGCCGTACTTGATCTCCGCATCGCCCAGGAAGGGCATCAACTCGACCGCCTGCTCGAGTTGCGGGTCGAAGTCGTCCATGGTCAGGGGAAGCTCGGTGGGCGACAGGCGGGCCTCCTCGATGGACGGGATGGTGTCGGGGTGATGGAAGATCGGCCGGTGGGCGTAGGAACCGACCTCCATGGACCCCCCCGTCTGGCGCTCGTAGCAGAACGTGTCCATGTCCCGGACGATCGGGTAGCCGATCT
>JAPPHZ010000034.1 GCA_028820935.1 bacterium
GCTGTCGCACCACTGATCCAAGTGAGCTGACTCCACGAAACCGGGGGACCATCAGAGCCTCCGAAAAACCCGGAACGGTTCAGTCTGGTGATGACGTCTGCGGCGTGTCGGAGCGGTTCGTGGTCGTGTCCGACTACATCGGCTGTACTTGGGGTGGGACGACTCCACGATCGGGTAGTGGTTCTACCTACGGCATCGACGAGAGGGGCCGTAGCGTGGTCTATTGGTCGACGGGTTATGGGTCGTGGTGGGAGAGACTGAGATGTGGGGTCGGGGCCGGGTCGTGTCCTCTGTGGGTTGGGGAGTTGACCCCGAAAGAAGTCGCCGAAGCCAGAAGGTACTTCGGGCTGGCCGGCGGCTAGAGGCCTTCGCTTTGAGCGTCGCCGCTCGACACGTCGATAATCTGTCGGTACATGGAGTACCGGCGACGTTCACTTTCCAGGTCACCTCCTGATCGACTAGGCGCGCGGCCCGTACCCGGCCGACTTGGCCCGGTAGACGTTCGCCTGATACCACGCCCAGCACTCCCGGCAGCGGCAACGGGCCTTCTGGTAGGCCGAGGACGTACCGTGGGCCAGTTCGCCGGCCTCAAGCCGTTGCCGGACGGCGAACCTAGACCGTTCCAGCTTCGTGCCTTGCGCTACGTACTCGCCGCACGTCCCGCAATTGCAACCATCCCGCACCATCTGGGCCGTGCCGTGCGTTCCGGTAGCCAGTCGTTCCCGGCGGCGCCGCTCCCGCGCCCGAGCCTTCGCCTCCCGCCTCTTGCGGAGCCGGCCCTCGTGCCAGGCTTCGCAGTCCGAGCACCGGCACCCGCGCTTTTGGTACGCGTGGCGCGTGCCGTGGACTTGTGGCCGGCGCCGGCCTAAACCGGATTCGGGCAGGACGCCAACTACATCGACGGGGCCGAGGCCAGCAGCCTCCGCCAACGTGAGCAGTAAGCCGGGCCTCTCCTCGACTCGGGCCGGAGCGAGAAGCGTTACCGAACTGATGACCGCCCCCGAGTCGTCGGGGATCACCCCGGCGTCCACGGCTGCGTCGAGGCCCACCTTCGCTGCCCAACTAACGGAGTCCGTGTCCGGGGGCCGCCCCCCAGTCGTCCAAAGGAAGCGGAACTGCGCCGTCAGGTGCGCCTCGGCGCTGCGGTACGGCCCGACCCGGCGCCACGCCTCGGCAGCCGCCGCCCGCACCGGCCCGGCCCTGGGCCTCTGGTTCGTTGTCCAGCCGTGCGGGTCTCCTGCTAGGTAGATAGTCGGCATGGGGGAAGGGTATCGCTGGAGGTACGAATCGTGCCTCTCAGGGGACGGCGCCGCCGGCGGGGATTCGTCGAGATCAGGCCGCGGACGCGGCGAGCGGGAGCGGAGTTCCTTGAGCAATGGGAGATAAGCGCTTGATGACCAGGTTCATCGTAGAATAAGGAGAGCAACCAGGACGGGATCAACCGCGTGATGGGCGACTACCTGGGAAGCCACCGGGCCGTGACCACATCGGTGGAGATAGTGGGGCTGGCCGCCGACCCCCGGCTCGTCCTCGAGCTCGAAGCGATCGCCGTCGTTCCCGAGTAGCCCGAACGTGCCTGGTCGTTCCGTCCGGGTATGCTCGCCGAGGTTTTCGCGTTCTTCCGGATTCGGATTTCTAGGGTTCGTTGCCCGCTCGGATCGGATTAGCAGGATGAGAGAAGAGATCACCATCACCAACCCGGCGGGTCTCCACGCCCGCCCGGCCGCCGAGTTCGTGAAGCGTGCCAAGGCGTCGCCGTCGAACATATCCGTAACCGCCAACGACAAGACCGTCAACGCCAAGAGCATGCTTGGGATCCTCAAGCTGGGAGCCACCTTGGGCACCACGGTCACGATCGAGGTGGACGGCGACGATGCAGGCGAGGTCTTGGCGGACTTCAGGGAGTTGCTGTCCGAAGAGGGCTGACCACTCGCCACTCGCCACCGGCGACTGGCCTCACGCCCCTTCGAGTATCCGTCGCACCTGGGCGGCGTCGGCTGCCTCTAGACACTCGTCGGCCAACTCCCGGCAGCTGTCGTGGCTCAGGCTGCGGACCCGTTCCTTGATGGTGGGCACCGAAGGGATGGCCACCGACAGCTCCTTGACGCCCAGCCCGATCAGGATCGGGGTGGCAACGGGGTCGCCGGCCATCTCGCCGCAGACGCCCACCCAGGGCCCGGCGGCCCCGGCTGCCGAAGTGGTTTCCCCGATCAGCCTCAGGACGGCCGGATCGAGATGGTCGGCCCGGTCGGCGACCTCCCGGTTGGTCCGGTCCACCGCCCAGTGTGTACTGGGTGAGGTCGTTGGTCCGACACAGGACACTAGGTTGTAGTTACTAGGGGCGATCCACCGCCGGCGTGTACTGGGTGAGGTCGTTGGTGCCGATGGAGAAGAAGTCGACGTGTGGCGCGAGCCGGGAGGCGATCAGGGCGGCGGACGGTATCTCGATCATGATCCCGACCTGGTAGTCCGCGGCGAACGGCAGGCCGTCGGCGGCCAGCGACTGCTCCGCCTCGGCCAGCGCCGACCGGAAGGCCATGAGGTCGGCAATGCCCGACACCATGGGCGCCATGATGGCCAGACGGCCCTCGGTCCCCGCTCGGAGCAGCGCCCGCAGTTGGTCGCGCATCATTTGGGGGCGGGCCAGCGTGAGCCGGATTCCCCGGAGGCCCAGGAACGGGTTGAGCTCCTCGCCGATCTCGATTCCGGGAACCTGCTTGTCCCTTCCCACATTGTCCCTTCCCACATTGAGAGTCTTAGTTAAGTGGGTGCTGGGGTGGTGTGCGCGTAGAAGCGGCCGTCGGGGCCTGTGGAGTAGACGATCCCGCCGGCGGTTGAGTATTTGGGTGTGTCGTCTAGCCAGCCGATCTGGAAGAACCATGGGGGGATGGTCCCGTTGTTTGGGTCGGCGGCGTCGACTGAGAACAGGTATCCGTCGCTCGCTTGTCCGTATAGGACTCCATCGACGACGGATAGGGCATGGCTGGTGGAATTCTCTGTGGGCAGCGTCCACAGGAGCTTCCCGGTTCGGGCGTCTAGGGCGAATAGGTGTTCCGCTTCCGACCCGGCGAACAGCGTGCCTCCGGCGACGACGGGGGCGGTGCTGAGCCCATAGTCTCCCTCCGGGTCGATCTGGTAGCTCCAGATCTCTTCGCCCGTGGCGGCGTCGAGCGCATGCACGTGACTGGCGGGTGTCAGGTAGTAGACACCGTCGGTGACCAGCGCCGGGAAGTCGCGGGCGGGGAACTTTTCGGTGTTCGTCTGCCAGATGAGTTCTCCGGTGGCCTCGTCGAACGCGTGGGCCTGGTTGAACACCGTCAGGTAGACGACGCCGTCCACCACGGTGGGAACCGACTCTACGTAGCCTGCGACCTCTGCCTGCCAGATGGTTTGGCCGGTGGCGGCGTCCAGAGCGTAGAAGGTTCCGTATTCCGCCCCTTGGGCGTAGACACGGCCACCATGTGCGGTGGGGGCTAGCCGTTCGTCGGTTGGGTAGGGCTGTTCCGCTACCCAGACGACCGTTCCGGTGGCGGCGTCGAGGGCGTGGACTGCCACATCGTAGTCGGCGCGGGCCGCAAAGTAGACCAACCCACCACCCACCGCCGGGGTATAGGAGATCGGGCGTCCGGTGTCGTAACGCCACAGGTCCGCTCCGGTAGCGGCGTCTAGGGCGTACAGGTGGTTGTCGCCGGCACCGAAGAAGACCGTCCCATCGGACACTGAGGGAACAGAGCGGATCCCCGCGGCGGCGGAGAAGCTCCAAACCAACTCGCCGGACTGCGCGGAGAGGGCGTACAGGTTGCCGTCGTCGGCGCCGAAGTACACCACTCCGTCCACCACTACCGGTCCGGTGAGGTCCCATCCCCCGGTCGCGAACGACCAGACCATAGACCCCCCACCCGAACCCGCATCATCCGCCGAAGCCGCCGGCGGCGAGGGCTGCGGCGCACAGGCTTCTAACCACCCCACGAGAGCTTCGGGTGCCTCGCCGAGGCTCACCTGATGCATGGCTTCGACGAGTGCCCCCGGTCCGCCCACCCGCTCCAGCAAACAGGCCACGCTCTCCCGATCCTCGGCCCGCATCCCCAGACGCGGCGCATAGACGTCCCATTCTTCGTCGTTCATGCACACAACAGACACGTTCACCGCCGCCATGCCCAACCCGAGCGAATTGACAGGGTCGTTCTGCGCCGGGGGTGACAGCAACCGGTGGAGATCTATCGACGCCAGCGCCTCCCTGATACAGCCGGAGGTCTCCGGCGTCAACGGATCCGTCAGCCCGACCAGCGAAGTGAGGAACAACCTCAACAGGGTCTCGTCCTGTAGACAGCCGATCACCAGAGCGGTGCGCTCCGAAGGGTCGCCGCCGGGAGCACCCCCCCAAACCTGCGAGAGCTCTTGTAGCCCAATTCCGCTCTCCTCGAGGCAGGAACGTTCCTCTTCGGATATCTCGGCGAGGAACTCCACAGGATCGTCGGGGTGGTCAAGCCGCAGCGGTGCGATCGCCCGCAGTGTGGACGGACTTCCACCGCCCGGGACAGCGGTCGGGCCAGCCGCTGCCGCGGTGGTCGCGCTCGACGGGGCGGCGCCCCCTGATGAGGTCGACGAGGCCGATGCCAGAGTTGTGACAGTGGTCTCCGGCAAAGAAGCCGCCGACGACGACTCGACCACAGAAGCCCCATCATCCGAACAAGCCGCCACCAAACCCACCAGCACCACCACCACACACAACGGCCTACCCACGTTCCACGCCCAGACGCGGGACAGACCCGACCCCCGACACCCCATGGAGTCCGGCTGCTTCCCAATGTCCAACTCG
The DNA here is from genome assembly GCA_028820935.1 of bacterium. Taxonomy (NCBI): domain Bacteria; species bacterium. The sequence goes on from JAPPHZ010000034.1 coordinate 4,820, forward strand.
GCGGAAGCGGCTGCTCCACGTTCCGGACTTGCCGGTAGGAAAGACGACATCTCAGTCACCACTCCACAGAAGCCTTCAAGAGCGGCCAAGACTACAACCACAACTCGCCTGCCTGTGGCATTCGGGTCGGGTCGTGGCTGCCTCTCAACTGTGGTCTCGGGACCCGCCGGGGTGGGGGGTTGCGCGTACTTGGCCTGTTCGGCTGGTGTCGCCAGCGAACACGTGTAGGACACCGATGAAGGCCGCCGCTGCGCGGGCTGCTGTGCTGTCACGGTAGGGGAGGACGTGATGACCACGGTTCTGTCGGGGCGGGTTGCTTGGAGCCACCAGCCGCCGGAAGGGTGAGGGGATGGGATGACCCGCAGCGTGGCGGCGTGTTCGGGTGAGGGCGGGTCGTAGCTTGCCCCCAGGGGCATTTCGGGGTCCCACCCCTCGATACACAGCGGATAGTTGCTGTTGGCCACCCGGAGAGCGAAGCCCCGGGCGTCTTCGGCAGCTTCGTTCGTCGGGTATGGGTCCGAGACCCAAAGTGGCGCACCGGCGGCGCCGCAGATCGCCAACTCCCACCCGCTTCCGGTTGCCTGATGCGGTCGCACGCTCACCGAGATCGGGTTGGTGACCGAACGGCTGGTGTCGTCGACGGTGGAACGGAAATCCAGGCGTGGCGGGACCGCAGGATCGGTGGGGGCACCCCCAACTGCTGCTAGCCGCATGTCGGTTCCCGCGCCTTGGACGCGTCGGGCCAGTTCCCGCCGCCAACCATCAACCGTGTCTGTCAGCCGCGCGTAGGCGGCGTCGGGGATCGGGAACCGGTCACGGCCCACATCACCGAAGTAGCTGAAGGCGTAGAACAGTTGGCGGGGATCGAAACCCGGCTGTTTCTCCAGGGCGGTCGAGTACGCCTTCCAAAAGCCGTTACGCTCGACGAGGGCTGCCAAGTCCACGTAGTCGCGTGCCTCTCCCCGATCCGCAACAGCCAACACCTTGTCGGCGGCCAACTCGGCCTCGGCCAGGACCAGACCACCCCCAGCCCGTTCCGGAGGCGAGATCCGCGCGTCCCAGCCCAGGTCCACCGTCGTGATCTCCCCCTCTGCGGTGCTGACCCGAAACCGCACAAACCCCGGATGTGACCGTACACGCTCGACGGAGTAGCCAAACACAGCAAGGCGCGACTCAAAAGCGTCAGCCAAAGGCGCGACTCCCACCTCGGAGGGGCCAAAGTAGTCCAGGTCACGGGTAAGGCGGTTGATCACCCCCCGAACGATCAGCGCACCACCACCAGCCAACGCGAAATCCTGCCCCTCGGGTAGAAGGTCGACAATCGCTCGGAGTTGCTCCTAGAGAGGCGCGAGCATCCCGTTTGTCTAGTCCAACCAGCCGCGCTCCCGCAGCCACGGCCCCCACACATCCCGCACATAGACAGGCAACAACATGTCAAACCACAAGTCAGCCAACTCGGCCACGTCGATGAAATACCGAACATCGTCATCCAGGCCCTCAGCCAAGACCTGTCTGTACACCAACATCCGGTCCCGCCGGTCCCCCAGGTCATAAACCGGGTCACCACTCCAGTGAACATGCGGCGGCAAAACAACCCGCCCAGACGCCTTAACCACAGACGGATCGTCCACACCATCGGGAACCGAAACACGACGGTAACGGGCCGTAGGACGCGGCAACCCAGGTCGGGACACCGCCTCCGCTGTCCGCTCCGTAACCGCCACCTCAGCCACAGCCCTAACCTTCCACTGCCCGGACCCCACTCTAACGGCCCGCTACCGACAACATCCGGCAGGTCCCGTGCCGGGCCCCCGTTTGGTGGTCACCCATCGGATAGGACCGCCGTGGGGTGTGTTGTTCTCATCGAAGACACCCAAGCGGATCCCCGGCCCGGTCACGCACCCACCCCCGAGGAGCCGCGCTCAACAGCGACCGGTCGCGCATCCGGTCGCGCAAACCCCCTGGCCCCGGCTTTCGGCGTGCCACGGCAGGGACCGAACCCGACCACCACGCCAACAGCTCATAACGAGCGGCGACCGGTTGTTCGCAGGCGTCGATCGCCATGTGCTCTCTCCGGGGGTCTAGGGCACCCTTCCGTACCCGCCTCAGGGCCTCATAGCGATGTTCTCCGCTGATCTACAACCAGTGATGCGGAACATGCGGCATGTGGTGGCAGCTCTCGGAGCTCTCTGCCTCGTGGTCTGGTGTTGGGTCGGATGGGTGCTGTTGATCCAACCCTCGCTGGACCCTCCCGCCACCTACCCTCATCACGCAGCCGACAGAGCAGTCCATTGGACCGGAGTGTTCTCCTACCTCTTCGAGTCGCTGCTCTGACCCGGCTTAATCTGCTGCGAAACCGGCCCAGGTGCTGCACTCGGCTCGGCAAACCGCAAACAGCGACAACGCGGAACCCCTCCCTTACACCACATCCCTGGACGTGACCCTCTTGCTGACCTGGCGCATCGAGGGTAGGTTGTTCGGGCATGACGGAGCCGAGTCCACCACGAGAGTTCAAGCTGATCAACATCCGCGAGGTGTGGCCGGGCGAAGCACAGGACTTCACACCCTGGCTCGCCGAGAATCTGGAAGCTCTGTCCGAGCACCTCGAGATCGGCGAACTGGAGTTGGACCGCACCGAGGTCGACGTGCCCGGGGGGCGCAGGCTCGACATCCTGGCAAAGGACACCGACGGTCGGAGGTGGGCGGTGGAGAACCAGTACGGCGAGGCCGATCACGATCATCTCACTCGGGCCCTCGCGTACGCGGTCGGCCTCGAGTGCAGGGCCGTGATCGTTGTTGCCGAGTCGCACCGTGATGAGTTCGTCGCGGTGGCGGACGAATGGAATCGCTATTCGGAGGCGTACGGTTCCGATGGGATCCGCCTGTTCCTGGTCGCCATCGAAGCGGGCCGCGTAGGCGACTCTCGTCCGGGTTTCCGTTTCCGCCTCGTCGCTGGCCCGAATGAGTGGAGATTGGGGGGACGGCCGCCACTCGGGCCCGGTGACCGTGATCGTCAAGAGCGGCAGAGGGAATTCTGGGCGGGGCTGCAGAAAGCGATGAGCAGCAAAGGTAGCTTGTTCAAGGCCACCAGGGTTGTGTCTTCGTATGTGACCATTGCCAGCAAAGGGCCCTTCTCCTTCCAGTTCTGGGTCCTGACCAACTCCTGCCGTGTCCAATTGCGTATCGAGTCTGGCAACCAAGAGCAGAACGACGAGCTGTACGACTCACTCGCTAGCGATCGGGACGCGATTGAGGATGCTCTCGATACCGAACTGGTGTGGGAGAACAAGCCGAACCTGCAATCCAGCCGCATCTACTGGTTCCCGGAGGGGGCTTGTGGCTGGCGTTCACCCGCTGACGAACGGGAAGCCGGCTACGAGGCGCTGGCCGACGCTATGACCCGATTCCACGACACGCTCATGCCCTACGTGGAGGGCCTCGTCTAGGAGTCCCTCCATCCAAGCGGGAGGTAGGTAACCGGCTCGCCGGACCCATCCGGTGGGGGCGGCTTATTGTCTTGTGAGCGCTTTCGGGTGTGGTGGTTTGGATGCTTGTCTGGGTGGTTCCCCCCCCCAGGCTGGGGGTTGCCTTTTCTGTTCGTTTTATAGGCTGAGCCCGTGTCCGCGGTTGGGGGGTTCTACCTCTGGTGTGTCCAGCTCGATGTGTTTGCATCGCCATCCGTTCGGGGAGCATCGGCAGGTGTTGGAGGTGGTTTGGGTGGTGGCTCGGTGGCCGATGTCCCGGTCGGTGGTGGCGGCGCTGAGCAGGCCGAGCTGTTGGAGGGTGTGGTAGGCCGCTTGGGGGGTGGGGTACGGTGGGGATGTGGCGTCGGGGGTGCCGTCGGCGTTGAGGCATAGCAGGTAGCAGGGTTCGTTGGGCGCTGGCGAATAGACCCTCACCGTCGGCATGTGGTCTGTAGGTTGGGGGTCCGGTCCCACGATGTGTAGTTGTGGGTGGACGTTCACCAGTCGCACTAGGAAGTCGCGGGCGGCTTCGGCTTCTTCGAGCGTGGTGTGGCGGCCGGACAGCACACGTGGGGGGCTGGTGGTGGCTACTTCCCAACCCCAGTTATCAGCCTGGTAGCAGCGGACGTGGACACCGACCGGTTGGGCGGCGAGGCGCCGGCGCGTGTTGTGGGACTTCCATTGGAGCCATGGCTCTGTGGCGATCCGGTGTTGGAGACGTTCGTCTGCGGTGAGCAGGTGGGGTTCGACCCGGCCCCAGTCCAACAGTGCGTCCAAGAATGTTTCCTCTGTGGGGGTGAAGGGGAGCACCATCCGCCGGGCGGGGGCGGCTTTGGCCTCAAGCTCGGCGAGGTAGGCGTCTGCGGCGGCTGGTCGGGTGCGCTGCGCGTCAGAGCGGGTCAGCGCGGGGCGGAGTTGGCGGCCCAGGGAAGGGGCTTGGACGTTGCGTGGGTTGGCGCAGACCGTGCGCCAGTCGGGGCGGGCTCCGCCGCCGTAGACGACGAACGCCACACGGAGCTTGGCCGGGAGCAGCCCAGGGAGGTTTGGGATCAGCGCGGCGTCGAACAGGTCTCGGGCGTATCCGCGGTCGTGTAGCGCTGAGAGTTTGCCGGCGGCGATTTCGTGGATATCGAAGATGGGCACATCGGTGGCTTGCCAGCGGCCCAGCCGGTGTGAGTCGTGACGTGTGGTCGGCCACAGCGGCACCCGCCGTACATAGCCAACGTCGACTGAGAGGCCTTCGCTTCGGCCGAAGGCGTTGCGGTATCGGAGGTCCCATTTGCCGCCCGCGTGGTCGCGGTCGGGGTTGGGTCGCCTCTTCACCGCAAGCCCGTGGGCCGGGAGCAGGCACGCTAGGGCGTCCTCGACGGCGGGTCGCTCCCCTTTCATCGTGGCTCGGTCTTCGGCTCCGATGTAGTGGTAGTCCAGATCGAACGACAGACGAGGCGCCGGGAGGACGAACATGTTCAAAGCGGTGCCCCCGGTCAGCGCCAACCGGCTACCCAAAAATGGGTGGGCGGCGATGTCGTCGGCCAGTGCCAGGAGGCGCACGGTCTTTTCGATCCGGTCGGCGACGAAACCGGTAGCAGCGGCTAGGGCACGGAGCTCCCGGCGGGTCGGGGGTGTTAGAAGACCAGTTCCCATTGCCGTTCCACAACCTCTACCGGTACCACCAGATTCCACTCTTTTACGTAGTGGGTCAACTCAATGGGGGCTGGGTCGAGATGGACGGCTGGCGCCGGATCCTGGGGGCGGAACTGGTCCAAGTCGCTGGCAGAGATTCCCCACAGCTCTCGGTGCTGTTCCAAGAAGAACCCCACCTTGGCTCGCAGAGCCGGGCTGCCGTCCCGTAGCTGGCAGTAAGCAGCCACCGCCTCGACGTCGATCTGGTCCGCCCGGGTCACCGACTGGTAGATCTCGTCCCAGCTTCCCCCATAGTCGGGATCCGCCAGAACATCCACCAGGGTGCGTTCCATCCCCGTTACCCGCACCACCCCGTCCGCGTAGGTTCGGGTCACCACCCCGAAATGCTGATCCCCCGAGTCGATGAGGCGTTGTGGGAATCGGACACCCCGATAGCACATAGCCCGGAAAGCCAACGGCGCCTGCGGGTGGGTCGCCGAGTACACGGCGTCGAACCACATGGAGTACGAGATACCCCAAAAGTCAAGGGCTGAGTGGTGTGACACCACCGCGTCTGGGGTCATCTTGGTCGAAACCAGGTCCGGCATCGGCTGGAACCGGGCCGGGTCGATACCGTCGGCCACCACCGCGAACAAACCAGGCCGCACCACTACCACCCGTCCCGCCCGCACCCACCGCCCCTCAAGGCAGCGAGCGGCGTGGAATGGGTCGGACTCACCGCAATCCGCCAGGAACTCAGCGAGTTCCGAGTTCGTGAACACCGGCTCGACAGCTAGGAACTTTTCGTGGTCCACCCCAACACCTCCACTAGAGCCAACCATAACCGCAGCCCCAGAATTCCACTCCTCCTTCTCGTTGACCATCCACCAAGAAGACGCCACCACCAGGGCTTTCTCCCAGCCTGGTAGAAGACGCTGCCAACGCCGGGCGAAGACTGCGCAGTGTCTGCCGGTCAAGACTGCGCGGTCCAGTGGGTGATCTCCTTTCGTTTGCCACCGAGCCCCTAGCTCTGGCCTCCCACGACGATGACCCAGGCGCGGCGGACCAGGCAGCAGCCCCCTAACCCCGCAGCGTCGTGGAGGCATAGCCGCGGCGGGATGTGTGCTGGCTGCTGGCCGACCGGTGGCCGATTCCGGGGGGATGGACCCTCTGTCCAGCGACTCCAACAGAGTCTCGGTGGTTGGGTGGGTAGTCACGCTGCGGGGGACAGGCTGTCGATCCAGTCGTAGATGTCCTGTTCCCACCAGCCCACCGCCCGGGCGTGTTCCCCGCCCAAACGGAACGGTGAAGGGAACGACCCGTCCCGCTCCCGACGCCAGATCGTGGTCCTGCTCAACCCGGTGATCTCCAACACTTCGGGCAGTCTCACCACCCGCCCACCCCCCAGAGGCAGCATCGAGCGCCGATGGCTGACACCCGGCTTCCTGTTGTTGTGAGTTTGGGTTCTCATCCGCATCCCCTCTCCCCTCCACATTGCCGGCGATCCCCAGCCAGCCCTCCAATCCGACTGGATGGCGGGCGTGTAGCCGTAACCGAACATACCCAAGACCACCCCCAAACCCGGTCGCGGAACCACCCCCCAGGGGTCGCGCTCATGCGCGACCGGTCGCGCATCCACCTCCCAGCGGTCGCGCATCCGGTCGCGCATCCCCCTGACATGGGATTTCGCTAGCAGCCCGACGGGGCAGAAGGCCCTGACGGCGCCGACGAGGCTTAGCAGCGAGCCGGCCGGCTGCGGGCCCGTTGTCGTGGGAGGGGACATCAGTCCCAGAACCACCCGCCCTCTCAGGGGGACACACGGCCCCACAGGGCTCGGGGACAACACCGCGGCCGTCCAGCCAAGCAGCATGGCCGAGGTGGGTCCGCCACCCGGCGGTGGAGAAGCCGGCTACGCGAGGCGCCCAAGAGCACCGACACCAGGGGCTTCTTCGGCAATCACCTCGAGAAGACCGAAGCAGTAATGCGAGTAGTCGAGGACAGCGAAGAGAGGGTGTGATGGCGATCAGTGAGATTCCCCGGAGTTGATCGTCGAAGTTCCCCACCCCG